>JAIVJE010000101.1 GCA_020200195.1 Acidobacteriota bacterium
GATGCGTCGTTCCGCATGAAGCGGCTGCTCTCCATCGGTCATTCGTACGTGGTGGGCCAGAACCGCCGATTGGCGCACGAGATGGCGGTCGCCGGCGCAGGCCGCTGGGACGTGACGGCCGCCGCGCCTGCGGCACTTCATGGTGATCTGCGCCACATCGTTCTGGAACCAATCGCCGGTGAACAGTGCCGAGTCGTCCCGCTGCGAGTACGCCTCGACCGTCAGCCGCACCTCATGTGGTACCGCGGGTTGCGCCCGCTGCTCCGTGAGCGATGGGATGTCGTGCACTGCTGGCAGGAGCCGTACGTCGCCGCCGGTGCTCAGGTGGCCTCGGCTGTCGCTGCAGAGGCGCAGTTCGTATTTGCGACGTTCCAAAACATCGCCAAACGATATCCACCGCCTTTCAACTGGATGGAGCGGCGCGTGCTGACACGTGCAGATGGCTGGATCGCGTTCGGTCATACCGTGCACGCCACGCACGCAGGCCGCCGTGCATACGCAAGACGTCCATCGCGCGTCATTCCACCCGGGGTGGATGTCGAACGCTTCGCTCCCGATGCGGCTGCAGGGACGCAGATTCGGACGAGGCTTGGGTGGGATGACACGCGTCCTGTCGTGGGTTTCCTCGGACGTTTCGTTCCCGAAAAGGGGCTCGACGTTTTGATTGCGGCGCTCGAGCGATTGCGGAGTCCGTGGCGAGCACTGTTTGTCGGCGCTGGTCCCGAGGCGGCCCGACTGCAGGCCTTCGCGGCCGCACATTCATCTGCGGTTCGCCTCGTCACCGATGCGGCCCACGAGGACGTGCCGGCCTACCTCAACGCGATGACGGTTCTCTGTGCCCCGAGCCGCACGACCGGCCGCTGGCGGGAGCAGTTCGGACGGATGTTGATTGAAGCAATGGCAGCGGGCGTTCCGGTCCTGGCAAGTCGGAGCGGCGAGATCCCTTACGTCGTGGAAGGGGCTGGCGCGCTGCTCCCAGAGGATGACCCAGCGGCGTGGGCCAACGCGCTCGACACCCTTCTACGGGACGCGGCGGCGCGTGCGGCGGCGTCAGTCCGGGGGCGCGACCGTGCCCGCGCGCACTTCGCGTGGCCGGTTGTGGCGCGCGCTCATCTTGCGTTCTTCGATGAACTGCTCGACCGCCGGGGTGTCGGCCGATGAAGCCATTGAAGGTCGCCGTGCTCGCCGACTTCCTCGAAGAGGGATGGCCCAGCATGGATCTCGTCGCGGACATGCTGATCGAACGGCTTGCCGCGGAGCATGCGGGCGCCATTGTGCCGACGCTCGTGCGACCGCCCATGCGCAGGCGTGCGCAGGCGCTGCCGGTGCCGGGTGACAAGCAGGCGCGCGCGGCGTACGCGCTCGACCGCGCCGCAAACCGGTTCTGGTATTACCCGCGCGAGGTGGCCCGCATCTCCGATCGGTTCGACCTCTTCCACGTCGTCGATCACAGCTACGCGCACCTCGTGCACAGCCTGCCGGGCGCGCGAACGGTGGTGACCTGCCACGACCTCGACGCCTTCCGGGCCATCCTCGAACCGCACCTGGCGAAGCGTTCGCTGACGTTTCGCGCCGCCGCCCGGCACACGCTGCAGGGCCTCGCGAAGGCCGGGCACATCACGTGCGACACGGCGGCAACGCGCGACGGGCTGGTAGAAAGGGCCGGCATTGCCGAGAGTCGCACGAGCGTGGTGTACAACGGCCCGCATCCGAGCTGCTCGCCGGCCAGGGAGGCCGCCGCGGATCTCGAGGCGCATCGGTTGCTCGGTTCCGAACGCCCCACCACCGACCTGCTCCACGTCGGCAGCACCATTCCGCGCAAGCGGATCGACGTGCTGCTGCATATTGTAGCCTCCGTGCGTCAGAGATATCCCGCGGTTCGCCTGGTGCGGGTGGGAGGGCCATTCAACGCGGCGCAGCGCGGACTGTGCCGTGACCTCGGACTGCACGATGCGGTCGTCGTGCTGCCGTTTCTCGATCGGTCGACGCTCGCGGCGGTGTACCGCCGCAGCGCCCTCGTCCTCATGCCCTCGGACCGGGAGGGCTTCGGGCTGCCGGTGCTCGAGGCGCTGGCGTGCGGAACCCCGGTCGTCGCCAGCGACATCTCCGCGCTGCGCGAGGTCGGGGGCGCCGCGGCTTTCTATTGCCCGCCGGGTGACGTCGCCGCGTGGATCAGCGCCGTCATCGCCGCGCTCGACGATCGTCGTCTGCAGCCGGACAGCTGGCGTGCACGACAGGCCGCGGGGCTGGCGCAGGCGGCCGCGTTCAGCTGGTCGCGTTACACCGCCGCGATGGTCGCGGTGTACCGGCGGCTCGCGCGCGATGCCGAGGGTCCGGTGATCGCCGCATGATACGGGTTCTTCACATCGGCAAGTTCTACCCGCCCGCGCGTGGCGGGATGGAACGCGTGCTGGAAGCGCTCTGTCAGTCGGTGCGCGGACGTGTCGAGAGCAGCGTGCTGGCGTTCAACACGGGGCGCCAGACGGTGCGCGAGGATGTGGATCGCGTGGCGGTGACACGGGTGGGTACCATTGGGTCAGCGGGGTCGGTACCGATCGCGCCGTCGTTCGCAGCGGAGATCAGACGCGCTCGCGCTGATGTCATCGTCCTGCACGAGCCAAATCCGTGGGCGCTGCTGTCCTACGCGGTCGCCCGGCCGCGGGTGCCGCTCGCCATCTGGTTCCACAGTGAAGTCGTCCGCCCTCAGCTGCAGTACGCGCTCTTCTACCATCCGCTCGCCCAGGCGGTCTACGGCCGGGCGGCGCGCGTCATCGTCTCGTCGCCGGATCTCGGCAGACACGCGGCGGCGCTGGCGCCTTACCAGAGTCGCGTCGTGGTCGTGCCGTTCGGGATCGATCCAAGCCCCTATGTTCCGAGCCCGGACGTTTCGGCGCGTGTCGCCCAGCTGCGCGCGCAATCGGGATCGGCGCCGCGTATTCTCTACGCCGGCCGCATGGTGCCGTACAAGGGCGTGGACGTCCTGCTTCGGGCGCTGGCGGGCTCGACTGGCGAGGCGGTGCTCGTTGGCGATGGTCCGTCGCGGCCGGGATGGATGCAGCTGGCGCGCGACCTCGGTCTCGAGGGGCGTGTGACGTTCGCCGGTGAAGTGCAGGAGGGCGAGCTCACCGCGCTGTATCACGCGTGCGATGTGTTCGTGCTTCCGTCGGTCACACGCGCCGAGGCGTTTGGATACGTACAGCTCGAGGCGATGGCATGTGGGAAGCCGGTGGTGAGTACACGGCTGCCATCGGGAGTGCCCTGGGTCAATCGTGATGGGGAGACCGGACTGACGGTGCCGCCCGGCGACGTTGGAGCGCTGCGCAACGCGATCGACCGACTCGTGTCGGACCGTTCGCTCCGCACTCGCATGGGCATGGCCGCCTGCGTGCGCGTACGCTCGGAGTTTTCCATCGAACGTATGGGGAATACGACCGCCGCTTTGTACAACGAGCTTGCGACTGGAGCGCGCGGGTGAGCATTGCAAAGCGCGCGCTCGATGTGGGACTCTCCGCCGCCGGGCTGATCGGATCGGCGCCGCTGTGGGCGGCGTTTGCCGCCGCAATCAAACTGGAAGACGGTGGCCCGGTGTTCTTCCGCCAGGAACGCGTAGGACAGGGCGGCCGCGTGTTCGAAGCGCTGAAGTTTCGATCGATGCGCACGGACGCCGAGGCACAGGTGGGTGCGCTCCAGGCGCAGCGCGGCGATCCGCGAGTGACACGAACGGGCCGGGTCATGCGTGCGACGGCGATGGACGAGCTCCCGCAGTTGTGGAACATCCTGCGCGGCGACATGAGCTTCGTCGGACCGCGCGCGCTCCGGCCGGGAGAGATCGAAACCGGCTCCGACCGCCGCTTCGTCAAACTCGAGGACGTGCCTGGCTTCGAGGCGCGGACGGCTGTGCGGCCCGGACTGACGGGGATCGCGCAAATCTATGCGCCGCGGGACGTGCCGCGGCGCCAGAAGTTCCGATACGACCGGCTGTACGTCGCACGGCGCTCCTGGTTCCTCGACGTGCGTTTGATCCTGCTGTCGTTTTGGATTAGCTTGCTTGGCACATGGGAGATCCGCGGGAGGAAGTTCTGAGGTCGGACGTGTGCGCGACGTAGTTATTGTCGGCGCTGGTCCGGCGGGCCTCATGGCGGCGCGCGCACTCGCTTCCACCGGCCGCGATGTCGTTATCCTGGAAGAACACCCACGCGTCGGTGTCCCCGTTCACTGCACCGGCCTGATTGGCCTCGAAGCGTTCGCCGAGCTCGGCCTCCCTCGCCATGCCATTCTTGCCACGACACACCAGGCGCGGTTCGTGTCGTCGGATGGAACATCGGTCTTCATCGAAGCGGAGCGCGTACGCGCCGCAGTGGTGGACCGTCCGGTCTTCGACAGTGCGCTGGCGGACGAGAGCTGTGCGGCAGGGGCCGAACTACGCACCGGATCCCGGGTCCGGTCAATCACGGTGCATCAGGATCGGGTCCAGGTCTCCGGCGACACAGCTGATACGGCCGTCGAAGCCCGGTCGTGCGTGCTCGCGTGCGGCGCCACCTATCGCTTCAACCGGGAGCTCGGTCTTGGCGTGCCCCGTGCGTACGTGCAGAGCGCGCAGCTCGAAGTACCATTCGATGGTCCCGACCATCTCGAAGTGCACCTCGGGAGCGGCGTCGCGCCGCGGGGCTTCGCCTGGGTCGTGCCGTTTGCGCGCAGCGGACAGCACTACAACCGGATCGGTTTGATGTGCCAAGCTGGCGCGGCGCAGCGGTTCGGGCAGTTCGCGTCCGTCATGCGGGAGCGCCACGCCGCAGACGGACCCTGGCCCGATCCCCGCATGAAGATCCTGCCGCTCGGACCCGTCGATAAAACGTACGGCGATCGGCTCCTGGCGGTCGGGGACGCCGCCGGCCTCGTCAAGCCGACGACTGGCGGGGGGATCTACTACAGTCTCATCAGCGGCGTGATTGCGGCGGAGGTTCTCGATGACGCGCTGGGCGCTGACGATCTCCGAGAATCGCGGCTCCGCGCCTACGAGACCGAATGGCGGGCGCGTCTGGGTCCCGATATTCGCGCCGGCCTCGCGTTTCGGACGCTGGCCTCCCGCCTCAGCGACCGCGCGATCGACGCGCTCGTCGAGCTCGCGCGCGTCGATGGGATCGAACCTGAAGTTCAGTCCTGAACCAATGGCGGTAACGGCCGTGCCGCG
Source organism: Acidobacteriota bacterium (assembly GCA_020200195.1). Lineage (GTDB taxonomy): Bacteria > Acidobacteriota > Vicinamibacteria > Vicinamibacterales > 2-12-FULL-66-21 > JAIVJE01. The sequence continues at coordinate 5,192 of JAIVJE010000101.1, forward strand.
CGGGGATTGTCCGGCAGCCGTTCGCGTTCGGGCGAAGGGTTAAACCAGTCCGTCAACCGCATCAAACGTCCGCGTCGGCTCGGCAGTTCCTCCCGGAGGCGCTCGAGCACGGTGATGGCTTCGACGAGGTTGCTGACCACTCCGATGCCTCGGTTGATCGCATGGTTGGATAGCGCCTGGTCGTGCGAGCGCAGCATCAGGATGGCTTTCGCGGTGGATGCGCTGACCACTTCCACGCAGTTCAACATCTGATCATCGATCACCAGATCGAGCCGCAGACCGTTGGCGATGTCACCGCGCGAGCCCGGCACCGTGAGCACCGACGGCATGTAAAAGCCGTGCTGCTCGATCCACGACTGGCTCTGGAACTGCGCGGTGTCCCCGCCGCTGGCCGGTCGATTCGTCAGGAAGAACACTTCCCATCCCGCGGAGCGCGTCAGGCTGTATAGCTTCGCAATCTGGTCCGGTTCGTACGGCCGCAGCCCCATCCACCAGTTGGGCTTCTTCTCGACCCAATCCCACACTTTTCGCACGTCCGCCTGCGCCATAGCCTTCGACGTCTTCGGGTCCTCCGCGGCCTCGAACGCACGCCCCAGGCACTGCCGCGCCGCGGCGCGGAACGCCGCGCGGAAGTCCGCCAGGACCCCGTCGATGTCGATTCCGATGCGCAGCGCCATCAGCGGATTCTGGCGGTTCCCGACCTGACGGGCGCATGCAACAACGCCCCCGCCAGCACCGATGCCAAGGCAGCGTTGGCTGGGGTCGTCAGTCCAACCTCCCAGACGCTTTGAGCCGCGACGCCGGCGAGCCCAGCCGCAGCGCTGCAACGAATCCAGAACATATCCGAATGATCCTCCCGCAGGCTGCGCGCGCCGGCGCGGATAAAAGCCGCCAGCGATAGCAGGACCGGCACGCCGACCAGCAGACCTCCTTCAGCGGCGATCTGCAGGTAATGGTTGTGTGCCTGGTTGAACAGTACTTCAAGACGGCTGCGCTGGTACACCAGCATGACCGTTTGAAAAGTGCCGAGCCCGGTTCCGGTCAGCCAGGAATCGATGATCACCGGCACCGTATCCTTCCAGATTGTGATGCGGTCTGCCACGGCGGCACTCGATCCTGCGAGACGGCCGCCGAGCGACGACGGATCGATCTGCAGCAGCGCTGCGATGCCGACAGTCAACACAAGCGTAAGCAGCAGCCCTGGCCGCGCCGCGGTGCCGGCACGCTGGCGGGCGAGCAGGACACCACAGATCGCGGCGACGCCGACTCCGAGCATCCCCGAGCGCGACAGCGACACGATGACCGCGATCGTCAAGACCGCCGCCGCGGCGAAAAGCAGTAGAACACGGCCGTCGAGTGCCGCCGCGAGACGCCGGCGGAACGGAAGCCCATGATCCAATCGGCCTCTCGCCGACAGATGCGACATGAGATACCCGGTGCAGAGCAGCGCCGCCATCATCGCCCAGGTCGCGAAATGATTGCGATTGACGAACGGCCCGAATGGCGTCGCACCGACGTCGGTCATCCGCCACGTCCAGTACAGCGTGCCTCGCCCAGTCGCATGCTGCGCCATTGCCAGCGCTGATAGCAGCACTCCCGCGACAGCGACCAGGCGGATGGTGGTGCGCAAGCCACCCTGGGCGAAAAGCCGCCGCGTGGAAAAGAACAGCAGCACGCAGCACGCAGCAATCGCGAGCGACAGCGTCGTCGCACGCGGGTTTACCGAGAGAGGAATCGGATCCGTAGACGCCACGAGCGCCGTGGCATGCGAGATGCGGTCTGCGGCGGGGCTGAGGCGCGCAATCACGCCCCGTGGAAGCGGAATGATCTGGAGCAGCGCACCGGCGAGCATCACCAGGAGAAAGATGTCGCAGCGCCGTGCAGCGGGCTCCAGGGACAGTGCGGGACGACACGCGGCCGCCAATCCCAGGCATACCACCGCGGCGGGTAAGAGC
>JAIVJE010000102.1 GCA_020200195.1 Acidobacteriota bacterium
GACATGCCCCTCCTTCGTTGTCGGCTTGCGCCAGAGCAAGTTATCCACAGGACGGACGGGCGTAAAATCGTTCCGATGTCGCACACACCTTACTACTACGCGCCTGGCGGCAAGTACGTCCTATTTCTCGACTTGCTCGGGTTCACCGCATTCGTGCGCTCGTCGTTCCAAAAGAAGGCTGAGGAAACCGACGACCGCGAGAAGGAATTCGAGTTGGCGCAGAAGCAGTTCAAGATTGCGCAGGCCGAAGTTGACCGCGAGTACCGACGGTTCCATGAGCATCTCGAGGAGCTGTTGCGCCGGCCAGCTCGCCGCGGCAAGTCGCCCGCCATGTCGCTCGTGTTCTCCGACTGCGCGTACGTGGTGTTCGATCGTCCCAAAGACGCCGAGCGATTCGCGGTGCATGCCATGCGGTCGTTCATCCTGAACGACATGCCTGTACGCATGGGACTCTCGTACGGTTCGTTCACCAACTACGAATTCAAGACCGGCGTCCTGCCCAACGGGCACCTGATGTTCGCGGCACCGTTCATGGGCACAGCCGTTGTGGATTCGTACCGCGCCGAGTCGTCGGGCCTCAAGGGCATGCGAATCCTTGTTCATCCATCCTTTTTCCTGAGCGCCCCCGACCTCGACGATGTCCTCGTGCCGCTGCCGAAATCGGAGCAGCGTCCGGAGGCTGTCGGTGAGCTGAACTGGTATGACCTCGACCTTCGTCTCACGCTGCGTCGGCACATCCGGAGCATGAAGAAGAGTGCGCCAGCCGAGGCGCAGATCCACTACGACAAGACGTTGTGCTTCATTCGTCGCATGGAGGAGTTCCGTTCCTGGTACTCCTCCTGCTGCCGGACGGAGCGCGTCGCCAACGTGGTGTACCCAGAACGAAAGAACAACATGCGGTACTGGCGCAACCTGAAGCGCACCAAGCGCTACAAGGAACATACCGCCGCCATGGAGGAGCGGGCACGCGCTGAGGCGGAGGCCAATCCGGAGGGACCGTTTCGTGACGTTCTCGTGCAATTTCCGAAGAATCCGAAGGAGCCGCCAATCGTCACGTACGGAGAGCCCCGCGTCAGAGTGAAGGCCTCTAAGGTTGTGGACGCCTCAGCTTGACGGTTTCGTTTCCGCTTGCCGAATCCCGTTGCGATCTTGCTTTCCGAGAAGCAGAGGCGTATACACCAACAAGCAACTCTCGGTCGGCTGCCGGCCCATCGCAGTGCTGATGCACAGGGCCGAACCTTAAGCTGCCAGGGCGTCTTCACGGACTACCAAAACAGCAACACTCAAGCACCGGAGGGGAAGCATGTCCGATGCTCGATGGGATGATCCCCGCGATTACGACGCGCGGGATCGCAGCGACGAATTGCCGCGCGTGTACGACTCGCGCGACCGCGATGAACACGATCCTCGGGAAGCTCTGATGCGCGATCTCGACTTGCCGCGCGGCGACGAACGGGAGCTGGTTGTTGATCGCGATCGAGTCTACGAGCTCGACGGCGAAGACAGCCGCACGCTGGCTGCCGTCGGTGCGTTTCGCGTCGTACCGGAACCCGATCTCGATCTTCCGCACGATACCTTCGCGAACCTTCAAGAGCAGAGGCTCGTCGAGCTGGTTGACCTAGGCGACAGCGAGCGCGGGCTGACGCTCACGACCGAGGGTCGAGACCTGCTCGATTCGCACTCGCTGGAGCGAGACCGTGAGCCGTCCCAGACCTTCTACGCCGGCGTCAGCCGCTCACGAGAAATCGACCACGACTCGAATCTCTACGCGACGTTTCGACAGGAAGAAGCTCGCCTTCGAGACGAGCACCCTGACTTCGAGATCCAACGCGTCATCCTCGAACAGGACCTGAAGCGCGAGTACCAGGAATTCCTGCAGGAGCCCAACCGCGATCGCCCCGACAGCGACGGCCGACCGGGGCGCGACGAGAACGAGGTCCGAGACTGGGCGCGCGAGCACGATCTGCCGTACTTCGATGACCAGGTTCACTTCCCCGACTACCGAATCGAGTACGAGATCGATGGCCGGGAACTTCACCAGGACGTCGAACTGTTCACGCCGCACTACCGCGGCGCTCACGCGGCCAGCCGCGCGAGGACCGGCTTCCGCATCTACGTCGTCGCCTCTCGCGGTGGCGGTGGTCGCTCGGGGCCGCGTCCGCGCGGGATGGAGGAGTTCCTGTGACGCACGAATATCCGCAGAACAGAGCCTTCGACAGCGTCAGCATCAGCCGCGTGGCCGCTCTACGCGACTTCGGCTTGACGCAACGGCAGCGTGAGTTCCTCGTGACCGTCATGGTCCACTCCGGTTGTTTTCTGGAGCGGCAGTACTGCGAATTCACCAGTACGGCACGCGGCCATAACAGCCGTGAGTTCATGGCCAGGCTGGTGGACCGCGGATTCGTGCGAGCCATCGAGCCAGGGCCGGTCCGACGTGGGCGCCTCTACCACGTCCACCACAAACCGCTCTACGAAGCGATCGGCCAGCCGGACAACCGCAACCGTCGTCTTCGTCCGATCGGTCGGATGGTCGAACGGGTGATGATTCTCGATGCCGTGTTGAGCGATCGACGCTGCTGGTGGTTAGGTCCCGAATCCGATAAGCGCGCGTTCTTTGACGTCACGCACCAGACCGGGTTGGGTGCGGAGGACTACCCACACGTGGCGTTCGGAGCGGCGCCGAGGAAGACGATTCGCTGCTTTCCTGACAAGTTGCCCATTGGCATCGAGAAGAACGACACGAGCCGCTTCGTGTTCCTCTACCTCGTGAACCGCCGGGTCCCCGTGGACTTCCGGCAGTTCCTCATTCGCCACGTCGATCTGTTCCGTTGCCTCCATCACTGGACTGTCCGATTGCTCGTGCCGCGGCGATTCAGGAAGGCCGTAGCGCTCTACAAGGCGGCGGTTCGCGAAGAGCTCTGGACTCCGCTGAATCCGAGCGTGAGCAAGTCGCTGGAGGCGTACTTTCTTGAACGGCAGGAGCAGGGCGGACACCTCGGCGATCCGCTCGATCGCTACATCGCGCAGGAGTTCCGAAAACAGGGCATGCCGAAGATCCAGGCGCTCTATCGGGCCTGGCGACGAACGGGAGACAAGGTGCTCTGGCAGTCGTGCTCGACGTGCCTGCGAGACGACTGGTCCTATGGCCGTTCGTCCGTGGAAGTCCAGCCGCTTAACCGGCAATACCTCCAGCTCACCGGCTCCATGGACCGCGACGTATGGGCCAAGAGGGGGCCAAGCGAAAATCGCGTCAGGTTGGCCCCCCGGTTTCGACAGTCTCTCAGGATTGCCTCGCCCCTGGTAGCGCCATGACGGCGAATGACGTTCAAGCGTTTCTGTCGCAGCACTTTGCTGCGGACGCGTCATCGAGGCGGCGCTCTTTGCCGCCGTCACTGTCGGTGCCGGTGTCGCAGTCGGTGAACCAACGATGGCGTGAATCGACCCCGCTGTCCTGCCCCACGAGTGACCCCAGGCCGTCGAGACGGGGGTCGTTCACGCCATCGTTGGTCGTGCCGGATGTCACTGTCCGCGCGCTCATGTCGTGCAGGAAGAACGCGCTGCCCGGGAGCACATCTTCGCCTCGAGATTCGCCGGAAGAGCGCGGCCTACAAATCGAACAAAAATCAGTTCGTGCGCGTCGCAGGTTCCCGACAGAAACGTCAGGCGCTTGCAGATCCAGAACCAGGCAACGCACCATCGCGCCTTTCATGCTGGCGCCGTGCTCGGTGTCGTCAATGCTCTTCGCTTCGCTTCGACCCGGCCGTCGGCCGGGCCTGCGGGCATTGACGACGCCTCCGCGCGGCACGTCTCAGGCAACTACGCGATGGTCGGCAAACTGCCGATCGCTCGAAGGAGGGTGTTGTGACTCTTTGATAATGTCCCCTCGCGGACTCGTTAGAAATGTCCCCCTAAGCTGGCGACCTAGGAGGTCGCGGATTGGGGCGGACGGCGATGAGTACGACAGAGCTGCGGCGCGCGGGCGTGTTGGCACGGGTTGCGGCGGGGACCTTGAAGTTGGGATCGGCGGCGTCGTTGATGGAGGTGACCTATCGGCAGGCGAAGCGGTTGTACCGGCGGTATCGGGCCGAGGGGGCCAAGGGGCTGAAACATCGCAGCGCTGGCCGCCCATCGAGTCGCGCCATTGAGACGAAGCGGCGCGACCGAGTCCTGGCGCTGATCCGAGAGAAATATAGCGGCGGGGTCGATGAGCGATTCGGGCCGACCTTGGCGGCCGAGCATCTGGCGAGTGAAGACGGGGTGACCGTCGATCACGAAACGTTGCGGCGGTGGATGTTGGCGGCGGGGCTCTGGAGCCGGGCGCGGAAACGCAGCCCGCATCGGCGCCGCCGGGAGCGGAAGGCCCACTTCGGCGAGCTGGTGCAACTCGATGGCAGCTTTCATCCCTGGTTTGAAGGTCGCGGCCCGCACAGCTGTTTGCTGACGCTGGTCGACGATGCGACCGGACGGAGCCTCGGGCGGTTGGGGGCGCAGGAGACGATTTGGGCCGCCGTCGAGATCCTGCGCGCGTGGATTGCGCGCTACGGGATCCCGCGGGCGCTCTACACGGATTGGAAAAATGTCTATGTGCGGCGCCCGAATCAGGAGGAGCGCGAGACGGGGGCCGAACCGTTGACGCAATTCGGCCGCATGTGCGCGACGCTGGGCATCAAGATTATTCCCGCGAGTTCGCCGCAGGCCAAGGGGCGGATCGAGCGCAACCACGGGACGCATCAGGATCGGTTGGTGAAGAAGCTGCGACGGAAAGGCATTGCGGACGTCGATGCGGCCAATGCCTTTCTCGACGCGGAGTATTGGGCCGACCACAATCGGCGCTTTGCGCAGGCGCCGGCGTCGGCCGACGACTTCCACGTGGCCGTGCCCCGCGGGATGCGGTTGGACCAGGTCTTCCGCCTCGAGGAGACACGCACGGTGTCGAACGACTGGGTGGTCCGCTATGACAACCGCTACCTGCAGATCGAGCGGCAGAGCCATCGTCCGCCGGCACGGTCCACGGTCACGGTGTGTGAAGCCGCCACGGGGCAGCTCGAGATTCGGTATCGCGATCGCGTGATGCGCTGGACAGAAGTCGCGGCGCCGCTGCCGAAGCCCGATGTGCTCGCGACGCCGCGACCGGCGCTGCCGCCGACACCGTCGCGCCGGCGGGGCCAGTCGGCCGATCATCCGTGGCGGCATGCGGTGGATGACTACTACGCGGCGCGAGAACTCGCGAAAGCGCGACGCGCGTGGCTGGCGGTGCAGCCGTGAAGAGCCTGTGGAAGCTGCCGGACCTATGGACGCGGAGAGCACGCGCCCACAGGTCCTTGGAAAACTACAGAACAGTTTTCCACGAGCTTCCACAGGCACTCTCTTCGATGCATTGGGAAGGGGACATTTCTATCGAGTTAAGAACGGGGACATTTCTAACGAGTCTTGACATACGAGACGATCAAACGTTGAGGCTTGCCCAAGGACCGCATAAAATGCCGCCCCGACGATGGCAGGGCCGCCGCAGGCGCCGCGAGACGGTTCGCCCCGAGACCTCGACGCCCACTTTCCCCAATTCGCCATGGATCCGAGGCGCTCCCCAAAGCGGATTCGTGGCGGCCATCTTGCTCACCAGGGTGCGAATGGCGGCATCGGTGCTTGGGCGCCCCGCACGAATCCGCGCCGAACGCCGCGTCCATCGCCGGCGGAGCTATTCGCGATGCCATCGCACCACGGTGTCGGGCTGGACGAGCATGAGCGCCGTGCGCCAATTCCGCTTTGTCTAGGACAATGCGATCCAAAAGAGCCGGTCGCGCCTCCGGAGTTGCGGATGACTGACGGTCCGTTTCAACGCGCGCAGTTGCTCGCGGGCGCGAGGTTCTCGAGGACCAGTTCGTGATGTCCGCGGCAGGTCAGCGCCAGCGCTCGCGCCATGACCAAGATTGTTTTGAGCCGCAATTCGAAAAAGCGAACGAGCGTCACGGCGCCTCGCTTGTCGTACTCGTTGTGCTGAATGTTGCCGAGTGCATCAATGATACGCGACACGCGACCGAATGAATCGTAACCCCGGCGAGGCCGCGCTGAGCATCCTTGAGACCGTCGCCACATCCATGGTGAGCCTCGCCGCTCTGGTCCTCACGATCACGATTCTCGTGGTGCAGCTCGCCATGGCCCAGTTCTCGCCGCGCATCGTCCCCAACTACGCGATGATCGACCACGATCGCCATATTCCCTTCTGGCGAGCGGTTGGCGACGCGGTCCACGAGCACGACTGCCGCTTCATCCTGCAATTGAGTCACGCCGGCCGT
>JAIVJE010000386.1 GCA_020200195.1 Acidobacteriota bacterium
ATTTCCACCAGGTCCAGCCCCTTCTGTCGCGCGATCGTCAGCGCCTGTTGCGGCGGCATGATGCCGAGCTGTTCGCCCGTGTCGTCGATGACGCGCACTTCCCGAACCCTGATTCGTTCATTGACCCGAGTACGGTCGTCCCGCCTCGGGCTTCGGTCGAAAGCTATAACTGCCTCCTCATGATCAACCTCAGCGATTGGCGGTCAGCAGTGGCGCAGCCTTCCTGCTCGTCACTTCCGCCAGCGCGCTCTCGATGAATTCGGCGATCGGGCGCGAGCCTTGATCGCCGTCCGCCCGGCTTCGCACGGCGATTGTGCCCTCCGCGGCCTCGCGATCGCCGGCCACCAGCATATAGGGAATCTTCTGGAGCTGGGCTTCGCGGATCTTATATCCGATCTTTTCCTGCCGATCGTCCAGCTCCGCCCGCAACCCCGCGGCCTCGAGCCGCCCACGGACCGACTCTGCATACTCCATGTGACGGTCCGCAATCGGCAGCAGAATCGCCTGCACGGGGGCGAGCCACAGCGGGAAAGCGCCGGCGTAGTGCTCGATCAGCAGGGCGATGAATCGCTCGAAGCTGCCGAAGATGGCGCGGTGAATGACGACCGGCCGATGCTCACTGTTGTCGGCGCCGATGTACTTCAGGTCGAACCGTTGCGGAATCTGGTAGTCGAGCTGAATCGTCGCACACTGCAACTTTCGCCCGATCGCGTCGGTGATGTCGAAATCGATCTTCGGTCCGTAGAACGCGCCATCTCTTTCGTTGATGGTGAACGGCTGACCAGCCGACTCCAGTGCGCGCTTGAGCGCGGCCTCGGCGTGATCCCACGTCGCGACCTCGCCCAGGAATTGGTCCGGACGGGTCGACAGTTTCGCCGCGTACTCGAGGCCGAAGTCGGCATACACCCGCTGTACCAGCCGCAGCAGCGCTTCCACCTCCGACGCAATCTGCGCTTCGGTCACGAAGCAGTGCGCGTCATCCTGCGAGAACTGCCGGACGCGCGTCAAGCCGGAGAGCACTCCGGACGCTTCGTTGCGGTGCAGCGGCGTCTGTTCGTGGAAACGCAGCGGGAGGTCGCGATAGCTTCGCATCTCGCTGCCGAAGACGAGCATGTGCCCCGGGCAGTTCATCGCCTTCATCGCCATCTCTTCGCCGTCGCGCCCTTCGACGACGAACATGTTCTCGCGGTAGTGCTGCCAGTGGCCCGACGTTTCCCACAACGCCTTGCTGAAGATGAGCGGCGTCTTGACCTCGACGTAGCCAGCAGGGAAGAGCACCTCGCGCATGTAGTTCGCGAGCGTGTTGTACAGCGTAGTGCCTCTCGACAGCCAGAACGTCGCGCCCGGGGCCCACTGATGGAACGTGAACAGCCCGAGGTCCTTGCCAACCTTGCGGTGATCCCGTTTCTTCGCTTCCTCGAGCCGCTGCAGGTGCGTCTTCAGTTCGGCATCGCTCAAGAAAGCGGTCCCGTAGATCCGCTGCATCGGCTGGTTGCGCGCGTCACCCTTCCAGTACGCGTTTGACGTGGAGAGCAGCGTGAAACCTTTGAGACGCCCCGTGGACGGGACGTGCGGGCCGACACAGAAATCCACGAACGTGTCCCGATCCTTGATCGTGTAACATGAGACCTCAGTCTGCCCTTCCGTCTTCTCCTCGATCAGCTGGACCTTCAGCGGTTCGCCTTTGTCTGCGAAGAACCGTTTGGCTTCCTCCCGCGGCCACATCTGCCGCTCGAACGGAAGGTCCTGCGCCGCGAGCTCCTTCATCTTCTTCTCGATGGCCGCGAGGTCTTCGGGCACGAACGGACGATCGACGACGAAGTCGTAAAAAAACCCATCGTCCGTTGCCGGGCCGATGCCGCACTGCGCGCCCGGGAAGAGCTGCGTGACCGCCGCGGCAAGCAGGTGCGCCGTGCTGTGCCGGTGCAGCGCGAGCGCCTCGGCGCTGTCCTTCGTGACGATGCGCACCGCGGCGTCGGCCTGGATCGGGTAGGTGAGATCGACGAGGCGTCCGTCGACGACTGCCGCCAGCGCGGCCCTGCCCAGCCCGGGGGAGATCTCCGCGGCCACGTCGCGCGGCGTAATGCCTGCGGACGCGTGACGACTCTTGCCGTCTGGCAGCGTGACGGTGATCTCGCTCATAGCCGAAGAATGTCGGTGGGCAGTGACCCCCGCGGACACGGGGGCAAACTTGGTAGGCACGAGCGGACTCGAACCGCTGACCTCCTGCGTGTCAAGCAGGCGCTCTAACCAACTGAGCTACGCGCCTATGTCTTGAAAACACTGGCCTTACCGGAAGGATCAGTCTAGCAGAGACAGGGGAAATGGAAAAGGACAAGGGCCCTTTTCCCTTGTCCCTTCTCCCTTTTAATTGACTGCGCCCTTGAGCGCCTTGCCGGCGGTGAACCGAACGACGCGCCGCTTCGGGACCTTGATCGCCGCGCCGGTCTGGGGATTGCGCGCGGTGCGCGCCTTGCGCTGCGCGGTCTTGAAGGTGCCGAACCCGACGAACGTAATCGGCTGTCCCTTCTTCAGCGACTTGGTGATGCCTTCGAAGAACGAGTCGACGGCGGCCGCCGCATTCGACTTCGTGATCCCGGTGTCGGTCGAAATTTTTGCGATCAGATCCTGCTTATTCATGTCGCCTCCGGCACTTAAGACTGCGCGGCCGTTGCACTGCACGGCTCCGCGCGAATTTTGATGAACTGCGGTTATACGCGACGGTCCAACCACTGTCAAGGAAGAAGCGTGCAGCGGCGGGCAATTCCGCGCAGTCTACGCGGCCTTCCTGCGAAGCCGATCGACGGCGGCGTCAAGGATCGGATCGGTCGGCGGGGGCGGCGCACCGAACTCGACATCCGGATCTTCAACGGTGAGGTCCGGTTCGAGCCCCTTGCCCTGAATCGGATCGCCGGCAGGCGTCAGATACCGCGCGTGAGTGAGCCAGAGCCCGCGGTTCTCCGGAAGCTTCACGAGCTTTTGAATCCCCGCGCGTCCCAGCGTGCGCTCGCCGATGAGCTCCGCGCGTTTGTTGCCGTCGAGCGCGGCGGCGAAGAGTTCGGCGGCGCCGGAGGTTCCAGTCGTAATCAACACGGTGACCGGCATGTCGACCGCTCCGTCGCCGGCCTGCGCCGAGATGGTTTCGCGCATCTCTGTTTTCGCGCGCCCCGTCTTGATGGCCAGCGTGCCGGATTTCACGAACAGCCGCGCGGCGGCGACGCCGTTCTCGAACGCGCCCTCCGCTGTCCGGCGCACGTCGATGATCAGCGAGCGCGCGCCGGCCTTCGCGAGATCCGCCGCCTGCTTGCGGAGGTCTGCGTCGACGCCGGGCCGGAACGCCGCGACCCGCACGTACCCGACATCGGTGCCGATCAGCCGACCCGATACCGCGGTGCCGGACGGCTTCTCCCGCACGAGCGGAACCTCGTGTGGCTCAGCGGCGTTGCCGCGAATGACGGTCAGGGTGATCTTCGACCCCGGCTGGCCCCGCAAGAGACGTGACCCTTCGAACACAGACATGTCACGGGTCGCTTTGCCGTCGATCGCGCGAACGTAATCACCCGTCTGCAACCCCGCCTTCGCGGCAGGAGACCCGTCGCGCGCCGCGATGACGCGGAGGTAGTACTGTCGCGTCAGCTCCAGGCCGACGTCCCCCTCCGGCAACACCGCGCCGCTCTCGACGGCCTTGACCTGCTGCGCATTCAGATAGGCACTATCCGGGTCCAAGCCATCGGCCAGGCCGCGCATCGCCCCTTCCATGACGCGATCGATCTTGACCGTCTCGACGTAGTTGTTGAGCACGAGCGACACCACGTCTTCGAACACCCGCAGGTGCTGGAACTGCTGATCGCCCGCTGCGGATCCCTTTCCGAGCAGTCCCCCGACGATGACGAAGGCGAGGATCGGGGTCGAGATGAGCAGTACGGACAGGCGGGTTTTCAAGGTCATGAATGGAGGTTACCTTCGCTTCAACCTTTGTAAGGGATCCACCGCCGTGCCGTCGACGCGCAACTCGAAGTACAGGGCGGGCGCGCCGGCTGGGTTGCGTCCCGAGACACCCAGCTCCGTCTGGGCATCGACCCGGTCCCCGCGGCCAACCCGAAGCGAATTCAGGTACCCGTACAGGGAGAACGCCTTGTCGCCGTGTTCGAGGATGACCAGGTTGCCGTAGCCCGTGAACTGGTCGGCGAACGCGACGATGCCTTCGTGAACGGCACGGACCGGCTGCCCCTCGGCGACCGACAGCTCGATGCCGTTACGTACCGCGCTACCGCCGAAGCGGGCGGTCGGCTGGCGTCCAAAAGCCCGCGCCACTCCGCCGCGCGCCGGCCACGGCACGGCTCCGCGGAAGGGCCGCAGCGGCAGCCCAACCGGCTCGCCACCGCCCGTGTAGAGCTGCCCGATCGATGCCTGCAACCGCTGCTGCGCACCTTGCAGTTCACCGGTGAGCTGCGCGTTGAGATCGCGTCGGGCGTCGATGGACTCGACGAGCAGCCGGCGTGAGGCGACGGCTTTGTCGAGGGCGGCGCGTGCGCGCGCCGCTTTGTCCTGCAGGGCCTTCTGATCGCGCGCGCGGGCTTCGAGCGCGCTGCGCTCGCCCGCCAGCGCAGTGAGCGCCCTCTTGTGCTCCTCGACGCGCTCGCGGTCGATATGCGAGAGGGCTGACGCCGTCCTGTACGCTCGTCCCATCGTCCGCAAATCGTCCACGTCGAGCATCAGTCGCCAATAACCGGCGCGGCCCAGTTTGTACAGGTGGGCCAGGCGCGTGTCTATGTCGGGGCGCTGCGCTTCCACCGTCTTGCGGAGCGTATCGGCCCGCGCGGCCGTCGCCGTAAGGGTCGCTTGCAGGGCTCGCGTGTCGCGTTCGACCTGCGTCAGTTCCTCGATCTTCAGCTGCCGTTCGAGCTCGAGTTGGCGCAACTCGACGAGCAGGGTCTTCTCTTGTGACGCCAGGGCGTCAGATTCGGCCTGAAGCGCGCGGATGCGCTCGGCTGCGCGTTTGGCCGCGACCTCGGCGGGTGCACGCTCCTGTCCATGCCCGGCGGGGACAGCCACCTTTATCAGCAGCAGCAGGGCAACACCGAGGCTGTTTGCGGCCATTCTTGACGTAATAACCTCCCTAAAAG
>JAIVJE010000387.1 GCA_020200195.1 Acidobacteriota bacterium
GCATCGCCGGCCGCGGGTCGACCAGGTATCCGAAGACGATGCCAAGCGTCAGTAGGGAGATCAGCGATCGGATGCCGCTGCACGCCTCTGCGACCTCCAGCGACGTGTTCGCCAGCACGATGACGTTGCCCTCTCGCAGCACCGGAATGTTGGCCGCAGCGAGCGTGACTTCGCCGACGCGCGACGCGAGCAACTGCAACGGGAACGCGATCTGATTGAAGACAATCGCCGGCAGCGGCACCATCAGAATCAGGAACGCGACCGGAAACGCGAGTATCCGCAGATAGTTCCATCCCCAGACGAACAGGATCATCCCGATGACGACGCCGATGATGGAGATGCGCGTGAGAAACAGCTCTGCCCCGAGCACCCCCGCCATCAGGACCAGGACACTGCCAATCAGCACCACCAACCCGAGGTAATTGCCCCGCACACGGGCGGTGGCGAGCCGCGCGCGCCGTTCCCACGCGAGGTAGAGCGCGATGGGCACGATCAGGAAGCCGTGGGAATAGTTGTCGTCGGTCGCCCAGTCGTGGATCAGCTTGGCGACGACGTTGACGTACAGCACCACGAATCCGGACACGGCCAGGAGCGCGGCAGCCGCCAGCGGCAATGGTTTCGATGTGTTCACGCCACTCAACCCTTCAAGCCGGCGAGCGCCTTTTTCGCCTCGGCGGCATCCGCCTCTGAAAGCTTGAGCGTCAGCGCACGTTCGAGCGATTCGCGCGCCTTGGCGGCATCCCCCGCGCTGGCGTAGACGAGCCCCAGATGGAGGTGGTACGTCGCGTTGTTCGGATCCTTCGCCACCGATTCCCGGAGTGGTCCGATCGCGAGATCGGGGAGCCCTTTCTTGTGGTAGATCCAGCCGAGCGTGTCGTTCACCTCCGGCATGTCGGTGAGTTCGGCTTTCGCGGTCTGCGCCAGCGTCAGCGCGACGTTGAGGTTCGCCCCATCTTCGGCGTACATCCACGCGAGGTTGTTCGCGGCCACCCCAGCCCTCGGGTTCAGCTGCAGAACCTTCTCGTATCGTGCTTTGGCTTCTTCGCGACGATTCTGCAGTTGCAGCAGGAGTGCGACCGCCGTGTGGGGGCCGATCGCATTGGGCTGGAGCTCCGCCAGCTTTTCGAATTGCTGGGTGGCCTCCGGCAATCGTTGCAATCCGGCGTAGAGCTGCCCGATGGCCGCGTACACCCTGAGGTTGTTCGGATTGAGTTCCAGCGCCTGCTTGTAGGCTCGCTCGGCCGCGGCAGCGTCCCCGAGAATCGCATAGGTACGCCCGGCGAGCAGTTGCAGCCGATCGTTTCGCGGAGCCGCCGTGACGGCCGCCTCGACGCGGGCGCGCGCCTCCCCGTTCTTCTTGTCCTGGAGATCCATGATCGTCAGGGCTTCGAGTGCGCCGGTTTGCGACGGATCCTTCACGAGCGCGGCTTGAAAAGAGGCTCGCGCGGCGGAGCGGTTGCCCTTTGCGAGATGCAGGCGGCCCATTTCAACCTGAACGAGCGGACGGTCAGGCATCGCCGAATTGAGCGTGCTCAAGGGTGCTTCCGCTGCGCTGGCATTGCCCTTCGCCAACTGGGCGCGGCCGAGGAGGAGCTGCGCGTCCGCGTACGCCGGCCTGAGCTTCACCGCGCTGTGCGCACCCTGAATGGCTTCATCTACCTTCCCGAGCGACAGCGCCACCCGCCCGAGGTCGAAATTGGCCTCGGCTGAGCGTGGGTTCAACCGTACAGCCTCGCGATACTCAACGAGTGCCTCCTCAGGCTGACTGCGGAGTAAGAGAATGGTGCCGTACAATTGATGCGCCAACGCGGAGTTCGGACCCGCCGCGACGGCCGCGCGGACTGTCGCCAACGCGTCTTCGGCCTTATTGTCCAGTATCTGCAGCTTGGCTTTGGCGGCCAGCGCCTCGACCTGTTTGGGATCTTTCTGCAGGACGGTCTCGAGAAGCCGATACGCTTCCTTCCGATCGCCTGCCCGACTGGCGATATCGGCTAGCCTCAGGTTTGCGGGTATCAACCCGTCCGGCTTTGAGGCAACATCCTGCAAGATCGCTTTCGCCTCGGGCACTCTGCGGAGTTGCGCATAGTAGTCGGCCAGGGAAATGCGGCCCGAGCTTCCCTGGGTCGCCTCGGCCAGTACTTTCATGTGCGTCTCCGCCTCCGCCGGGCGCTTCTGCGAGACGTAGAACGCGGCCAGCGCGCGGTTGGCGAGGATGTCCCTGGGAGCGATGGCGAGCGTAGCTTTGAGCGTCGCTTCGGCTTCGGCTGGCCGGTTGCTCGCCCAATAAAACGTTCCGAGCGCCAGACGAGCCTGCACGGAGGTCGGCGCCGCTTCGACCGCTTTCTTGAACGTTTTCTCGGCGGCTTCGTGCTCCCCCTTGGCGACCTGCAGCGTGCCCAGACTCGTGTAACTGGCGCCGCTCGACGGGTCAGTGCGGATCGCTTCTTCCACCTGCGAGATGGCTCCGTCCAGATCGCGGAGACCGGCCATCGCGCTCCCTTTCAGGATCTGCGCGTCAATGTTGCGCGGGTCGATCGCCAGCGCCTTGTCCGCCCGCGACTTCGCGTCCTCGAACTGCTGGGCCAACAGGAGCATCCGTCCGGCCTTCAGTTGCGCGTCGATGTCGGTGGTCAGGAGGTCAGCCGCGCGCACGTACTCGCCATAGGCATTCTGCGGCTCGCCGACCTGCATGTAGGTGTCCGCGAGCTTCAGACGAACTTCGCCGAATCGTGGGTCCGCCGCAATCGCGTTGCGGTATTCAATGATCGCCTCGCGGTACTTCTTCTGGGCGACGTAGTTGTCCCCGCTCTTCTCGTACTCGCGCTTGGCGACCTGCGGATCCTTCGAGCACCCCGTGGCCAGGGCGAGCGCGCCCATGAGTACCGCGATAAAGACCTTGCTGCGCACCATAATCCCCCTCACACTCGACCCAGCACGAACTGGAAACCCTTAACCCTCGGTATCCTAGTATTTTACGATGGATCGCAGGACGATTGCTGGCAAAAACGCCTGACGAGGCGCGGCAGCACCCAACCCTCGTCAGACTACAGATTTGTCATGGAAAACGGTTTTTCTGGAACGTTTCCATTGCGATCAAAGAAAACGCCCCGGCACGTTCGAGCGTGCCGGGGCGGGAAGGAAAGAGCCTGGAGGAGTTGAGCTAGCTACGGACCATGCGACGACGGGCGGCGCGGGCGAACCCGAGGAGACCGGTGCCGAGCAGGAGCATCGAACCAGGCTCCGGAATCGGGAACGTCTGCAGGCTGTTCGTATTGATCGGCGTCGCGCTGCCTGACGGCTGTCCGGCGATCGTGCCACGGTACCCAAAGAAGAGGTCCGTGATGTTGCCGCCGTCGAGCGTGGGGAGCACGCCAAGGTACGCCGCGAGCGTTGAGTTCAACGTCCCGCCGTCAAGCGTCCCGGTCAAGCTTCCGGAGCAATCGCCAGAAGTGACCGTGGGGCCGACGCCGCAGTTGCCGTCGAACGTCAGTCTGATGTTGGAATTGGCATCGTAACGACCCTCGTAGAGCAGCGGGTTGCCGGAGATGCCAGCCGCGGCCACGTTCCCGAAAATCTTGATACTGCCGGGGCCGGAGTAGATGTAATCGTTCGCCGCCGTCGATATATCTTCGCCGAGGAAAGCGCCGGTCTGCAGTTCGAGACACCCGAAAGTGCCGCACAGCCCGGTGATGGACGCTGAGAGGCCACCACTGACGCTGACTTCCTGTATCCGGCCGTCCGTTGCTGCCGTGCCAGCGTTGTCCAGGGTCCCGATCGTCACAGGCCCGGACACAGTCAGCGTGCCGCCTTGTGTGCTGCTGAGGCTGGAGAACGAAATCGTTGCAGCCTGAGCGACGCTGCTGCCGGCCGCCACCATCAATGGTACGGCCAACGCGACCAGCAGTTTCTTACTATTCAACATGGTATCCCCTCCCAGCTCATTTCCCAGAGCCACCTACCCCGATGTCCACGGAGACGGCTGTCCTTCCCAAGCCGCCTCGCTGCGCATCACTTTAGCAAAACATTTGCCGCCATCCCGTCCGATCGCAGATCCGCGAACTTCCCTTCAAATATGCGGGAAAAAACGTCATAAGCGCATTGACGGCGACACAAGTCACCATCGGGGGAGACTTTAGGATGCAATCGGCGCGGAACGACCTCGTCGATACTGCTGAAGCTGCCTATATTAGGCATTCTCGTGCACCTGTGTGTAGAACGGACGTCATCATTATCTGAAGCGTGGAGCAGCCGAATCCGGTATCCCCGGGGGAGCGGCCGGCCGCTTGAATCCGGCTCCGCAGTTGCCGGACGTCTTCACGAGTCTCCAGCGCCGGGTCGAGTTGCAGCGCCGCTTTCAACTGCGTGGCGGCGGCTGCCCATGCGTTTCGGGCGGCGTAAACGACGGCGGCGTGGAAGTGGATTTCCGCATTCCTGGTCCCGCGTCGCAGCGCTTCGGTAAGGAGCTTCGACGCGACCTCCTCATTGCCCAGCAGGTGCTCGATCCAGGCGAGGGTGTCGATCACGGTCGGATCGTTAGGCGCCAGGGCGACCGCACGCTTCGCAAGCGGGTGGGCTTCCGCCACCAGGTCCTTGCGCACAGCCAATCCGTACGCGAGGTTGTTCATTGCGATCGGATTGTTTGGTTGCAGCGCGAGGACGCGGCGGTACCGCTCCAGAGCCCCGTCATATTGCCCGGTCTGATCCAGCAAAAGCCCCAATTGCAGTTGAAGCCCGGCGGCGCCGGGCGCGAGTGCGGTTGCGCGGTGCAAGGCCTCCATGGCTCCCACCTGGTCCCGGCGGGCCAGTCGCACCTCGGCCTGCAAGGTCGCCGTCAGCGCCTCCGTACCGAGCTCGCCGAGCGTCGCGCGTGCGCTGCTGAGTCTGCGGGCTTTGAACAGGGCAGGCATCTCGGTGGCCGGGTCGACCGGCTTTTCGATGTCAGCCCGTGTCAAGGCCTTTCGAGGAAACGGCGCGCACAGCGGATCGCCGATGACCAGCGTCTGCCAGCTCAGATGTGGGATCGCAAGGTAGAAGCTCTCGACGAGATTGAACCCGGCAAAGTACGCCGGGAACAGAATCTCCGGGCGTACGGCGCTTTGCAGGTACGGCTCGCTCACGT
>JAIVJE010000388.1 GCA_020200195.1 Acidobacteriota bacterium
GGGCGTGAGTTCGTTGATCTCTGAACCGAGAAGGGGACGGACGTCCAGCGAATCCATGGTGCGGATCCATGGTGCGGATCCAGAGCCGGACGATCCCATCCGAGCCGCGTCCCACGAACGCGAGGCGGCGGCCGTCGGGAGACAGGCCGAAACTTCCCGATCTTGTGTCAGCTTCGCGAGCCCGAAGTCGAGAATCTTGACGCGGTGGTCCCGTGTGATGAAGACGTTCTCGGGTTTGAGATCGCGATGAATGATGCCTTTGTCGTGCGCCGCCGCGAGCCCGTGCGCAATCTGAAGGGCCTGCTCGATCGCCTTGCGCACCGCGACCGGGCCAGCATTCAGTCGTTCCCGAAGGGTCTCTCCTTCGAGCAGCTCCGAGACGATGAACGGGGCATCGGCGTGAGTGGCGATGTCGTACACCGCGAGGATGTTCGGATGGTTCAGCGACGCAGCCGCGCGGGCTTCCTGTTCGAATCGATGGAGGCGGTCGGCGTCGGTTGAGAATGCGGTGGGCAGGACTTTGATCGCGACGCCGCGGCCGAGCCGCGGATCGCGCGCGCGGTACACCTCGCCCATGCCGCCCTCGCCTATGAGCGCGACGATTTCATACGGGCCGAGCCGCGTGCCGGCGGATAGAGCCATATCAGGCGACGGCTAATGTGACAGCGCAGATTCTAGAGGTGGAGCCCTCGCTGGCCCAAGAGGAAACGGTGGACGCGATCAAGCCGTCCTCCACCCCCGCCCCAGCGAATGCCAGCAGATCACCGCACACGCGAGAGAAAGGAAGGCCTCGTGGATGTCCGCCCGTTTGTCATAGCGGACGCGTAAGCGACGGAATTGATTGAGCCAGGCGAACGTCCGCTCCACGACCCAGCGCCAGCGGCCAAGACCACTGCCGTGCATGGTGCGGCGCATGGCCAGCAAGGGCAGGATGTGACGCGCACGCAAGCCGTGCCTGATAGCTGCCGCGTCATAGCCGCGGTCGCCGAGCACGCAGACCGGTCGGCACCGGGGTCGGCCGCGTTCCCCTTGCAGGGGCGGAATCGCATCGACTACAGCGAGAGCTTCTTGAGAGTCGTTTCGATTGGCGCCGGTCAGGCGCACCGCGAGCGGAACGCCTCGCCCATCACAGATTAAGTGCCGTTTGCTCCCGCGCTTGGCGCGATCGGTGGGATTCGGACCCGTCTGCGTGCCACCACACACCGCTCGCACCGAGCAACTGTCCACGATGGCGCGTGACCAATCAATATCGCCGTCGCGCGCGAGCCAACTGAGAAGCGCGAAGTGCATCAGATCCCAGATGCCTTCCTATTGCCAATCGCGCAGGCGTCGCCAACAGGTCATCCCCGATCCGCAGCCCAGTTCCTTCGGCAACATCTGACACGGAATCCCGCTCCGCAGCACGAAGAGGATGCCGGTGAGACAGGCGCGATCAGGGATGCGCGGTCGTCCGCCCTTCGGTCGTGGCGGTGAAACTGGTAAGAGAGGTTCGATCAGATCCCACAACGCTTCGGGCAGCAGCGCGGCCATAAACCGTCGACGTTACCGGGCCCCCGCTGAATGCGTCTATGCTGTCATCGCGCCGGTTTTGTTACACACTCTAAATGAAGATTCTCCGTGAACTTCGCGTCTCCGTGGTTGGCTCTTCTCCGTGCCCTCCGCCTGCTCCCTCACGCGCTCACCGACGCCACCAGTTGCTCCACCTCCTCCAGCGCCGGCACTCCGTTCATCGCGCCGAGCCGAGTGCAGCTGATCGCGGCGGCGGCATTCGCGAAGCGGAGGGTCCGATCGACCGGCCATCCCGCCAGCACACCGTAGATGAACCCGCCGCGGAAGACGTCACCCGCGCCGGTGGTGTCGGCGGCGGTCACCCGGAATCCCGGCGAATGGATGAAGCCGTCGCCGACGAGCGCGGCGGCCCCCTGTGCGCCGAGGGTCACGACCAGCGTGCCGGGGTGCTGCTCACGCAGCCGGCGCAGCGCGCGTTCGGGATCCTTGATGCCCGTCAGCTCGGGCGGCACGTGCTCGGCGAAGATGGGAAACGAGAGGGCCTTCACCAGCTCCATCGTGCGATCCGTCAGGCCGTCGATGTCGCTCGTGACCGGGATTCCCGTCTCTCTGCCCAGCGTTGCCGCCACGATCGCGGCCGGCTGGTCGACGTCGTCCACGTGCACGAGCCGGCAGGTGCGGACGGCATCCTGCGGTAATTCCCTCGGCCGCAAGCGGAGTCGCTCGTCGCGGTCCCACAGCACGATGCGCTCTCCGCTCTGCTCGTCCACCATGATGATGGCGAACTGGTTGGGACCGTCGCGGATGACGGCCTCGGTCATGTCGACCCCGCGCTCGGTCAACTCCGCGCGGA
This sequence comes from Acidobacteriota bacterium, assembly GCA_020200195.1. Taxonomy (GTDB): domain Bacteria; phylum Acidobacteriota; class Vicinamibacteria; order Vicinamibacterales; family 2-12-FULL-66-21; genus JAIVJE01. The sequence continues at coordinate 2,363 of JAIVJE010000388.1, forward strand.
CGCGCTTGCCATTCTCGTCCGTGCCGGTGGCGCCGATGTAGCGGGCGCGCAGCCCGAAACGCACGCAGGTAGCAAGCGCCGTAGCGGTCTGGCCGCCGCAGCAGATTGCCTGCTCCTGAATGCGCATCTTGGAGAAGGGGCCCTGAGGCTCGGGGTATGCGGGCAGGCGGTTGACGTAGTCGACGGAGTTGGCTCCAACCCCGAGCACGTCGCACGGCGCCATCACGGCGGCGGCTTGAATCACGGGGGGAGTATATACGGATGGTTCCGCACGGTCGGTTCCGCACGAGTGGTTCCGCACGGATGGTGCACGTGGCACGTTGCACCGCCCTCCGCACGTAGAACGTCGCACGCCGCACCGCACGTTGAACGTTGAACCCGGCACGTTGAACGTGACTACTTACCAGCCGTGGAGCTGCCGGATCCCTGATTCAGCGCGAGCAGATTCGCGAGCAGCCGGTACGCGCCGGGCACTCCGTACGGAAGTTGGCGGTGGAACGCGTACGCGAAGTACGTGTAATGCCCTTTTTCGTACTTGGCGTGCAGCCAGCCACCCTTTTGCGGTGCCTGGCCTTGGTCCCACGTCGAGAGCATGGGCGTATACGCGGCATCCCACGTGGTCCAGAACTTGGAGCCGCGCTGCTCCATCCAGCCGTCGAAATCAGCCTTGGTGATCCTGTTGGGCACATTGAAGACCGGATCCGACGGCGCCAGAATCTCGACGGGCGAGTCCTCCTCCGATACTTCCTCGGCGCCGCGCGGCAGTTCGGCGGGGAACGGCGCGTACTGGGCTGGCACGAACTCCTGCGTGTTGTACAGGACGATCATGTTGCCGCCGTTCTTGACGTAGTCGAGCAGCCGGCGGTTGTATGTTTTGAGATCTTCGCGCACTGCATATGCGCGCGTGCCCGTCATGATCGCATCGAAGCGGCTCAAGTCGGCGGTGGCCAGCTCCTGGGCCCCAAGCAGTTGGACGTCGACGCCAAGCTGTGCGAGGCCGGACGGCACGTCGTCGCCGACGCCCATGATGTAGCCCACCTTCAGACCGTCGGGGATCTTCACGTCGATGCCACGGACAGTCGCGGACGCGTCGCGATACAGGTAACGCGTCTCGAGGTCACGGTGCTGAATGATGTCGTATCCTTCCCGATACTCGCGGCCACCGGACAACGCGACCGCTTCGATCGGGTACTCCTTGTTCTCGAGCGAAGGGATGGTGACCGTGAACCCAAACAGATCCCGTTCGCCCGCACGTGCAAACTGAAACGGCTGCGACGCCGGAGCCACCTTCCAGCCGGACGGCACCTTCAGCGTTAACGTGCCCTCCGACTTCCCTTCCAGGTTGTTCATCACCTCCGCGCGCAGCCGGATCTTCTTTTCTCCGCTCCCGAGCGGCGCAACGGCCTGCGACGGGTTCAACGTGACAGCAATCGCCGGCACCACGGCCAGTACGCGCGTGTCCGTACCGTACGGAAGGTTGGCCTCGAGACGCGTGACAGGGCGCCGGACTTCGACGGGCACTCCGTCCAGCTCGTACCGGGCGACGGCGGTGATCGCGGCGTCGGCGGAGGGACGGTGAATCTGTGACTGATCCGCAACGGTGTACCGCGCCTCCTGGATCGACTTCCGCGCAAAATACGGCCGCGTCAGCGATGCCTCCGCCGGCACGGTCACGGTGAATGTGCCGAAGAGCGGCTGGTTGTTCCGGGCATCGGCCGGCGTCCCTGCACCCTTGCTGTTCCACCCCGGCTTGGCGTCGAGCGTGACGCTGGCCGCCTTGACGTTCGCGCCGCTGCGATTGACGAACGTCGTCTTGACCTCGAACGTCTGCCCTGGCACGACGGCGGGCATCGCTACTGCTCCGAAGTTGAACGGCCCCGTGGGCTCAGGCGTGCCCGCGGGCTGCGCCACGGCGGTGAAGCTGATGCCGAGCGCCGCGTTAAGCGCGTTCTGTATCTGCCGTTCTTTCACCCCGAGCAAGAACACCGCGTCGGGATCCGAGGCCAACGCCTTCGAAGCCGCACGTGTTGCGGCGAGCGCGCGTGCCAACGGCGCCACGGCCGCAGACGGATCCGTGAGCTTGAACGCCTGTACGGCAGCCTTGACTTCCCGATCGATCGCGCCAAGCGCGGCGTCGGCGCCCGCCGGCGACGTCGTCCGCAGCGCTCGGAACATCCCGGGTATCGTCGTGTCGATGCCGTCGAAGAACGTGGTTTCCTTGGCTGGCGCATCGACCACCGACTGAAGCCGCTTGTAGTACGACACGGCAGGACCCGGCTGCGCGCTGAAGCGTCCGCTGTTCTGAGACCGCTGGAAGCTCAGCCCGAGCCGCGCAAAGGTCTGGTACGAATCCCCGAGGACGGGGTCGTACTGACCGGGATCGACGCGGATGGTCCAGTCTTCCGGTTCGCGCACGCCGCCCATGTAAAGCTTCAGCGGCTGCCAGGGCCGTAACCCGGTCGCGATCTGCTCCGGAAACATCTTCGGGTCGGCCGCAGCCTTAAAGGCCTCTTGCGTGATCAGACCGGCCGTCTGATGGTTGCCGTGTCCGTCGCGCTGATTACCCTGGAACCGGGCGATCAGGACAAACGGCCGGTCCGTGCGGATCACACGGACGACGTCGCGGAGAACATTCTCGCGGCCCCACTTGTCGAGCGCTTCTTCGAGACGTTTGGAGAATCCGTAATCGACGACCGTCGTGAAGTACTGCTGATCGACGCCGTAG
>JAIVJE010000103.1 GCA_020200195.1 Acidobacteriota bacterium
GGCGACGGGAGACGTTTCCGACAGTCCGTATCCCTCGAGGATCTTGACGCCGAAAGTCTGCTCGAACCGGGACATCACTTCGACCGGCATCGGACCGCCGCCCGACACGCAGAGCCGGAAGTGCTCCGCGATCGGAGCAGGATCGATCCCCGCGGTCGCGACGTGCTGAAGGAGCGCCCAGTACATCGTGGGCACGCCGATCCAGAACCCGACTTTTTCGCGACGCATCGTCTCCAGGACTGCGGCGGGCTCGAACCGCGGAAGCAGGACGAGGCGGAAGCCACCGTAGAAGCCCGAGTTCATGAGGCAAGTCTGCGCGGTCGAGTGAAAGAGCGGCAGGGTGACCAGCGCCACGTCCTGCTCCAGTCCTCCGCGGCAGGCGGGCAGAAACATGTCGCGTGATGCGATGGCATTCAGGACCATGTTTTCGTGCGTGAGCTCGGCCCCTTTCGGTGTCCCCGTCGTGCCAGACGTATAGAGAATGACGGCGGTGTCGCCGGGGCTTCGCGGCCACGTCTCGAGGCCAGCGGGCTGGCTGTACATCAACTGCCCCATCGTGATGCCTGGGGTCACCGGACTCGGGGCTGCCGGATCCGACGTCATGATGATGAGATGCGCGCACGACACCTCATCGCATGCAGCGCGTGCCATGGCGGCCATGGGCAGTTCCGTGGTTCCCTCGAACGCCATCAGCGCCTTGGCATTACTGTCCTGGAGGTGGTAGGCAATCTCACGGGGCTTGAGGAGGACGTTAAAGGGGACGACGATCCCTCCGGTTTTTAGAATAGCGAAGTAGGCGATCGGAAACCACGGGAGGTTCGGGCAGGACAGCGCGACGCGATCGCCGGGTTCGATGCCGAGCGCGATCAGGCCTGCGGCCGCCCTGGATGCATGCGCATCAATCTCGGCGTACGTCATGTGGGCATTACGGAACGTCACGGCTATACGGTCGGGAGTGAGACGCGCTGTGTGCTCGAGGACGCTGGCGAGGTTCAAAGAGGTAGCGGCCATACCTATCCTGCAGGGTCCAACGCAGCCAGTGCTTTTTCGAATGCCACATCCCGTGCGCGAATGCGGAGCTCCTCGTTGATGAGGGCGGCAAGTCCCTGGTCGCCGAGCGAGACGGTCTGTGACGCGCCGGGACGTCCGTCAACTGATGCCACTGCCTCGATGCACGTCCTCCCCGGCATGAGCCGGAGGGTCAGCCCCTGCCGGCCGTTACCGAGGTGCACCGCCTCCAGCGGCGCGCCGCCAGGTGCGTTTCGCACATCTACTGTCAGCTTACCGCCCCACTCGAGCGACGATCGCAGCCATGCCACGAACAAATGCGCCAGATGCGCGTCTCCTGCATCCACTCGCAGTGCGGTCATGGACGCCGCCGCGTCGCGTACCTCTGGAATGTCCATCAGATGCGCCATCAACGCTCGCCAGCGGGTGAGCCGCGTCCACCGAAGATCCGTGAACGCCGCGCGGTCCAAGAGCGTGCGCGCGTGATTCCAGCCGGCCTGAGGATCAGCGGTATCTAGTACCAGGCGGTCGGCCAGGTCCGCCAGACCTTCGAGGGACGCGGACGCACCGCCGCGCCACCACGCGAGCGATGGCAGGCTCGACAGCCGAAGCGCCGCGACGGCGTTATTGATGTAGTCGCCTCGCAACCCGTCGATCGCGATCGCATAATCGGTCACTCGAACAGTGGGCGCGGTCTCAGCGCCTTCCGCAATCAGGATGGCACGCACACCAACCAGGTGCTCGAGGGCGTCGGTCGCCTCGAGGAGCCGCTCGCGAGGCCCAATGACGATGACCGTCGCCGTGAGGCCGCGAGGATGGCGCAGTCGCTGGCCGTGACCTACTTGCGCGAACGCCGCGTCGATGCCCGCAAACGAGGTCTCGATGCCGCGTGGCAGCAGCGGCTCACTTGCGTGGGTGCTCATAACGTTCTCCACCGCCGGCCGTCCTCCGCCATCAGCACGTCGACCTCCGCCGGTCCCCATTCACCGGCCTCGTACTGCGGGATGGGCTTCGGTCCTGCGCTTCGCCAGCGTTCCAGCACAGGTGTGATCAAAGCCCACGACGCCTCGACGAAATCATGGCGCGCAAACAACGTCGGCTCGCCGAGCATCGCATCGAGCAGCAGCGTCTCGTACGCTTCGGGCACAGTCCCGCCGAACGCAGTGCCATAGCGGAAGTTCATCATCACGGGTGCCAGCTGCATACGCGTGCCGGGCAGCTTGGCCTCGAAGCGCACCGAGATCCCCTCGTCCGGCTGCACGTTCACGATCAGCAGATTGGGGGACACTGACGTCGGGCTCACGCGTTTGAAAATCTGCATCGGTGGCCGGCGGAACTGAATGGCGATTTCTGTAGTCCGCTTCGGCAGTCGTTTGCCGGTGCGCAAGTAGAACGGCACCCCCGCCCAACGCCAGTTGTCGAGGTGCAGCCGCATGGCCACGTACGTCTCGGTCGTGGACCCGGGGGCCACACCCGGCTCCGAACGATATCCCGGCACTTCCGCCCCGAGTACCCAGCCCGCCGCGTATTGCGCGCGGACGATCCGGGGAGACGGCCCATGGGCACCGTCCACGAGAGGCTGCACCGACAACAGCGCGTCCATCTTTCGATCCCTGACGCTCTCGGCGGTGAATGCAATCGGCGGCTCCATGGCGACCAGCGTCAGGAGCTGCATGAGGTGATTCTGCACCATGTCGCGCAGTGCGCCCGCACCTTCGTAGTAGGCTGCGCGCCGCTCGACTCCGACGGTCTCGGCGGCGGTGATCTGCACGTGATCGATATACCGCCTGTTCCAAATCGGCTCGAACATCCCGTTGGCAAAGCGGAACACCATCAGGTTCTGCACGGTTTCTTTTCCGAGGTAGTGATCGATGCGAAACACCTGCTCTTCGGAAAAGTGAGCATGGAGAACATGGTTCAGAGCGCGCGCGCTGTGCAGGTCCGTCCCGAACGGCTTCTCGACGATGATGCGCCGCCAGCCGCGCTCAGCGGCCGTCAGCCCGGCCGCGCCGAGCCGTTCCACGACGCTGCGATACGCGGACGGCGGGATGGCGAGGTAATACAGAACTCCGTGATCTCCGCCGTTCTCACGGAGGCGCACAGCCAGCCGGTCGTAGAGAGCAGGCTCGTCGAGCTCACCCGACATGTAGAACATCCGTTGGGTAAGTGAAGCCGCCACGTCGTCGCTCTCGGCGTCGACTCCGGCGAACTCTTTAATACTGTCGCGAAACTTCTTGCGAAACCCGTCATCGCCGAGGGCAGTGCGGGCGACGCCGATGACGGTGAAGCGGGCGGGAAGCCGCTGACCTCGCGAGAGGTGGTAGAGCGCGGGCAGCAGCTTCCGCTGCGTCAGGTCGCCAGAGGCCCCGAAGATGACGATGGATGTCGGGCCCGGCGTCGGCTCGATGCGAAGGCCGTCGAGCAACGGATGGTCGTGCATTCAGCCGGGGATCATACAGCGGACCAGCCGCCCATGGGTTTCAACCGGGACGCGGATCAACACGGATCAGTACGGATTTGAGAGCGCCGGGCTCTCTGAATCACTCTGGCGGTCGCGGCGCGCGACCGCCTCCGATCCGTCGTCATCCGCGTGAATCAGCGTCCCGTAATTATCTGCGCCCGGCCAGATACGTCACGATCGCATCGAATTCTTCCGGAGTGAGGCGTTTGCCAAATGCCGGCATGCTCGCGTCAGGATCGACGGCCTCCGGATCGATGATCCAGCGGCGCAATGTCGCGGCGTCGTGTGTGCCTCCCACGTCCGACAGATCGGGGCCGTCGTCACCCCCCTCACCATCGATACGGTGGCAGCCGATGCAGTGCCGGGCGAAAACGGCGGCGGCCATTTCCGTTTCCGGAGGGACGGCACGGTAAGGAAACTGTGACAGCTTGCGCACGTAAGCGACCAGCGCGGCGGCCTCGCGCTCTGTGATGGCGGACGGCGGCACCCTCAGGGCCGGAGCGATCATCTCGGGATCCGCGATGTGGCCTGACAGCCACTCGGGTCCGCGGGTGACACTGATCACGTCGAGCAGGTCGGCCATGCCCGTCTCCGCGTGACAACGTGCGCACCCGGCTCTCGCCGCGAACACGCGCCCGCCGATCTCGCGTAGTGTCCACGCCTGGTCCGCAGATGCCTGCAGCGGGCGATCCCGCCAACCGAGCGTCGTCAGGACGGAGACGGCGATGACGCCGGCGAGGACCAGGCCGATGATGAGGGGGCGGCGCCTGGGATCCCGCTCAGCCCCACGGTCGATCCACGGCAGCAGCGCGAGCACTCCCAGCGCAACCCCTGGAATCACCATCGCCCCGATGACTTCCCAGCGACCCGGAAAGTATTTGAGCAATTGAAAGAGGCCGAGGAAGTACCACTCGGGACGAGGGATGTAATTGGCGTCGGTCGGGTCGACGGGTCCCTCGAGGGGGGGCGCGCCGCGCCACGCCAGAGCGACCAGAGCGATTAGCACGATGATGACGACGGTCACGTCGCGCGCGGCTTGATACGGGTAAAACGCGAGAGGCGTTCCGGAACGAGGGCGCACGGGACCGGAGATGCCATGCCGGCGCATCAGGAAGAGGTGCGCGATGACGATCATCACCACCACGGCCGGCAACAGAATGACGTGGGCCGCGTACCAGCGCGTCAGCGTCAGTGCGCCGATCTGACTGCCCCCCTGCAACACCCCGGCGACCAGATCGCCTGCAAGCGGCGTGAGCCGCGCGATGTTGATCGTGACGACCGTCGCCCAGTACGCTCGTTGATCCCAGGGCAGCAGGTAGCCCGTCAGCGCGAAGCCCAGCACGATCAGCAGCAACGCGAGCCCGGACAGCCACGTCAGCTCACGCGGGGGTTTGTACGATCCAAAGGCGACGACACGCAGCAGGTGGAGGACCATCGCCACCACGATGAAGCTCGCGCCGTAATGATGGAGACCACGGACCAGACGCCCTGCGAATCCAGCGGTGATGAACCGCACGCTGTCGTAGGCGTGATCTGGCGTGGGAGCGTAGTAGAGCGTGAGAACTGCTCCGGTGAGCAGCTGGATCGACAGCAACGCGAGCAGCACGCTGCCG
>JAIVJE010000104.1:0-6352 GCA_020200195.1 Acidobacteriota bacterium
GCGTTCGTGCGGACCGATCTGCAGACCTTACTCGACCCGTACAGAAAGCGGCCAAAGACACGCGGACGGCGTCAGTAGCGGGCGCACAGTCAGGGTCCGGTTCGGCGCTACAATCGGCCCCGGAGGACACATGTTGACGTCAACGCACGACGTGAAATGGCTCCAGCTCGTTCGCGCATCGGCCGTCGTCGCGGCCGGACTGCTCGGTCCTGCTCCCGCCGGTGCGCAGCAGCCATTCACCATAGGCCCGATCTCGGCGGAACCGGGATCGGTCACGTCCGGCACGCTCAGGGTCGCGGCGCGTCCCGGAGACGAGGGGACGACGATCCCGGTGAGCATCGTGCACGGCGTCAAGGCGGGACCCGTTCTCGCCCTCACCGCCGGCGTGCACGGCCAGGAATACACCCCGGTGCTCGCGCTGCAGCGGCTTCGCGCGACGCTCGATCCGAAGGCGCTGGCGGGCACGATCGTGCTGGTGCATGTCGCAAACATGCCGTCGTTTCTTGCCCGCACGATTTACTACTCACCCGCCGACGGTAAGAACCTGAACCGCGTCTTCCCCGGCCGCGCAGACGGCACGCTCTCCGAACGGATCGCCGACGTGATTACCCGTGAAGTGATCGAGCGCGCGACCCACGTCGTGGACCTCCATTGCGGCGATGGGAACGAATCGCTGCGTCCGTATACCTACTGGATTACCACGGGCGACCCGGCAGTCGTCGAAGCCGGTAAGCAGATGGCGCTCGCCTTCGGCCTCGATCACATCGTCATCGATCGTGAGCGACCGCTCGATGCCTCAAAGTCCGTCTACCTCTCAAACACCGGCGTGACCCGCCGAAAACCGGCGCTGACGATCGAGTCCGGCGGCATGGCACGGACCGACGAGGCATCGATCGCCGCGATCGAGCGCGGGATCGCAGGGCTCCTGCGCCACCTCGGCATGCGTGCCGAGGGGCCTGCCCCGGTGGCGCAGCCGATCTGGATTGAGCGCAGCGAAGTCCTGCGGAGTGGAGTCACCGGCATCTTCCAACCGGCGGTGGAGCGGGGACATACCGTTGCGGAAGGCACGCTCATCGGACGCATCACGGATTTCCACGGCCGCCTGCTCGAAGAGGTCAAGGCGCCCTTTGCCGGCGAGATTCTGTACGTGATTGGCACGCCACCCATCAGCAAGGGAGAGCCGGTGGCGTTTGTCGGAGCGAGCAAATGATACAGAATCGGGCGATCTCGCGATCGGGTGATCGGGCGATCGGGCAATCGGGTATTGGTGATCGGGCGATCGGGTGATCGGGTGATTACATGGAGTGCGCGATCACACACGCGCCTGTCGCCCCTACTCGGTGGCGACCAGCCGATCGACCATGCGCAGCAGTTCCTGTGGAGAGGCGGGCTTGGCGACGAACGCGCTGAAGCCGGCATCACGCGCGGCGGCGCGGTCTTCCGCGCGCGTGTAGGCCGACAATGCGATCGATGGAATGCCCCCGGACTCGCCAGGCAGCGTACGAATCCTTCTCATCAGCGTGAACCCCACGGCGAGCGCGGGAACCGGGAGAACGACGCTGAAGGTGGAGCCATGGCCGATGCCGTCGCTCTCGGCCATCACGCGGCCGCCGTGAAGCTCGACGAGGTGCTTCACGATGGCGAGCCCGAGCCCGAGTCCGCCGTGACCGCGCGTGATGCTCTGGTCGCCCTGCCGGAACCGGTCGAAGACGAACGGCAGGAACTCGGGTGCGAGACCGGCGCCGGTGTCGCTGACGGTGATGATCGCCTGCGACTCCCCGAGCCCGATCCGCACTTTTACCTGGCCCTCGGGCGGCGTAAACTTGATCGCGTTGGACAGCAGGTTCCAGAGGACCTGTTGCAACCGATCGCTGTCGCCGCGAACATCGGGAACCGAGGATCCCCGTTCCATCGTCAGCCGGATGCGCTTGGCTTCGGCGGCGGGCCGGACGGCCTCGAGTGCGGTGTCGACGACCGCCGGAAGACTCAACGGCTTCATCTGAATCCGCAGCTTCCCCGTGATAATCCGCGCCATGTCGAGCACGTCTTCGATGAGTTGTGCCTGCGCCCGGGCGTTGCGATCCACGACGTCGAGCGCGTGCGCGATGCGATCCCGGTCGACCTGACCGTGCCGCAGCATCGTCGTCCAGCCCAGAATCGCGTTCAGCGGCGTCCGCAGCTCGTGCGAGAGCGTGGCAAGGAACTCATCCTTCAGGCGGCTGGCGTTTTCGGCCTCGATCCGCGCCGCGTGCAACGCGACCAGAACGGCCCGCATCTCGTACTGCCGGAACCTCGCACGGATGGCCGCCCGGACGATGCTGACCACTGCGGCGACGCGGATCGGCCGCTCGATGACGGTGAGGTTGCGGATGACATCGAGGAGCTCCAGCGTACGTGTCGAGACGCTGGCGCGGCCGGTGCCGGCGAACAGGATCACGGGAATATCGGACCAGGCCGGCTGCTGATCGAGCGTCGCGGAGAGCGACGCGAACGCTCCCTCGTCGAGCGCCTCCTCGGTCAGAATCACGGCGCCTGCCTCGTTGCTCCCCAGCTCCGTGCACAGCTCGTCGATGGAGGCGCACACGCAGCTGTCGATCGCGGCGCGGCCCAGCAGCTCCTTCGTCAGCGCCCCATCCCGGCCGACGGGCGCGAACACCAGAACCCGTCGCTCGGGGTCAGCGACGCGATCGGTCATCGGGGTCCGGCAGCGGTTCCGCGTGGCCGCGGTACTGCGGCACGCCGGTGATCACGCCCTGGAACTCGCTCAAGGGCTCTCCCACACGGAGATGGTCGGGGCCAACAGCAAACTCACGAATGAGCGTCTCGTGGCCCCCTGTGCGCTTCTTGACGACCGAGATGGCCTTGCGCACGGAACCGGCCGCTTCGAAGTAGCGAAGCATGATGACCGTGTCGGCGAGATAGCTGATGTCGATCGGCGCTGTCATCGCTGTACCCATGAACCCGTGCAGAGCACTCACGAGCAGCGTAGCGACCCCCTCGTCGTTGAGATAGGCGATGAGCTCGTGCATCCGGACGAGCGGGGCGTGCCCGGTGGGAATCGCATGCAGGTAACCGTTGAGGCTGTCGATCAGGACGATCCGGCAGCCGTGCTCCTCGACACGCCGCCGGATGCAGTGCGCGAATTCACCTGGAGAGAGCTCGCCTGGTTCGACCTGCTCGACCGCGATCTGACCGCGGTCGACGCGCGCAGACATCTCCATGCCGAGCGCATCGCAGCGGTTGATGAACGTCGCGCGGCGTTCGTCGAAGAGATACACGGCGCCGGGCACCTCGCCCGCAGTGAGGAACTGTGCAGCGACCGTAGACTTTCCTACCCCGGCGGGCCCTAGGAAGAGGCAGCAGGTACCCCATGACAGGCCGGCCCCGGTCAGCCGGTCGAGCGCGTCTATGCCGCTCAGCAGTTTCCCATTCCGAACACGTTGAGAACCTCGGGGGATGAGCTGCGGATACACCGCGATGCCGCCGCGATGAATCTTGAAGTCGTGGAACCCCTCGATCACGGCGACGCCGCGCATCTTGACAATCCGCAGCCGGCGTCGCGATCGACCGTAGTCGAATGGCGTCTGCTCGAGGAGCAGCACACCGTGCGCGATGCTGCCGAGCTGCAGGTCCTGGTCGCTGCCCGTGTGATCGTCCAGCATCACGACCGTGCAGCCGCGGTCGTCGAAGTACTGCTTCAATGACAAAATCTGGCGGCGGTAGCGTAACGGATCGCGCGCGAGCAGCCGCATTTCCGACAGCGAATCGAGCACGACCCGCGCAGGCCGGGTGCGCTCGGTCATGTCGACCACGCCTTTGGCCATTTCGGTCAGCTCGATTTCAGACGGGTGATAGAGGGTGTATTCCTCGTCCACCTTGCCGGAGCTACCGGCATTGAGCTCGTACAGGTGGATCCCCTCGAGCGACCAGCCGTGGGACGCGGCGACCGCACGGAGCTCTGCGACCGTCTCCGACAACGTCACGTACAAGCAGGACTCGCCGCGACGATGTCCCTCCAACAGGAACTGGAGGCCAAGAGTAGTCTTTCCGGTGCCGGGATCGCCTTCGACGAGATGCAGCCGCCGGGGGGGCAAGCCTCCCGCAAGCAGCGCATCGAGGCCGGCGATCCCGGTGACCGTACGGGGATCGCCGGATGGGTCGCGCGTAGAAACCGTTTCGGACATTATGTCCCTGGATATCCCGCGCTCGCCTTTACCTCTTCGATCTGCGCTGTGTGGCGTGCGCTGTGCGCCGACAGCAACAGTACCCACTGATACGCGTCGATCATCTTCATCGCGGGATGCGGCGCGGAGTGGCCACGCAGGTCGTCGCCCGTCGTCTTAACGTAGTCGATCGTGCGCTCCCTCGCGGTCGTGAATTCTTTCGTCAAGGCCTCTCGCGTCGGGTACCGGTTGGTCGGCTTCAGCATTTCCGGCGCCTGGGCCTTCTGCGATCGATCGGTGACGGCGGCGATCACTTTTTCGTCCGTGGGTCCCGCGGGATCCTTGGCGACCGGCGGCGCTTTCATGATCTTGTCGGTGATCAGACCGAGGATCGTAGACTCGCTGATGGCGATGTGTTCCGCGACCTCGGCGATCGACCAGCGGTCAGGCGCCGCTTTGAACTTCCACTGCGCGTCCGACAGGTTCGCAATGGATTTGAGGAAGTTCTCCTTCGTTTCCTGCAGGTGCTCGACTGCTGCGTCACGGTCTGCCTGGCTCAACTGCTGGGCACCCGTCTGCCGGGCAGACGCGGTACCGGCGCCGGCCGCAAGCAGGACGAATACGAGACCTACGCGCGCGAATGTCCGTTGTGTCATAAACTAATCGCCTCCACGTTCCGTCTATCTTACTCATGATCAATCTGAAGCTCGCGTTCCGCACTCTCTTCAAGGCCCCGTTTGTGACCATCGTTGCGATCGTGTCGCTGGCGCTGGGGATCGGGGCGAACGCCGCCATCTTCTCGTTGTTCAACGAGATGCTCCTCCGGTCGCTGCCGGTGCAGCAGCCCGAACGCCTCGTCAATCTGTCGGCGCCTGGCCCGAAGCCTGGATCGCAGTCGTGCACCCAGGCCGGTGATTGCGATCAGGTCTTCAGCTACCCGATGCTCCGGGACCTCGAGCGCGAGCAGACATCGTTCACCGGGATCGCAGCGCACCGGCAGTTTGGCGCGAACCTCGCGTACAACAGCCAGACACTCAGCGGTGAGGGCGTCCTCGTCTCCGGCAGCTACTTCCCTGTCCTCGGCATCAGGCCGGCACTCGGCCGGCTGCTCGGGCCTGACGACGACCGGACGATTGGCGAATCGCACGTCGCGGTATTGAGCCATTCGTACTGGCGCACACGCTTCGATGCAAACCCGAACGTGCTGAACCAGACGCTGATCGTCAACGGACGGCACATGATGATCGTCGGCGTGACGCCGCGCGGTTTCGAGGGAACTACGCTCGGATCGCGCCCGCAGGTCTTCGTGCCGATCACCATGCGCGGGCAGATGCAGCCGGGCTTCAAGGCCTTCGACAACCGGCGCTCATACTGGGCCTACTTGTTCGCGCGGCTCAAGCCCGGCGTCTCGGTGGACGAGGCGCGCACGGCGCTCAACGGTCCGTACCGGAACATCGTGAACCAGGTCGAGGCGCCACTGCAGCGCGCCATGAGCGATCAGACGATGGCCAGGTTCCGCGCGAAGCAGGTCGGCGTGGAGCAAGGGGCGAAGGGACAGAGCTCCGTTTCCGGGGAAGCGCAGGCGCCGCTGACGCTCCTGCTCGGCGTCACCGGGTTCGTGCTGTTGATCGCCTGTGCGAACATTGCGAACCTGCTGCTGGCGCGGGCGGCGCGCCGCGCGGGCGAAATGGCCGTGCGGCTGTCCATTGGCGCGAGCCGCCGGCAATTGATCCTTCAGTTGCTCTCGGAGTCGATTCTGCTCGCGGTCATCGGCGGCGCCGTCGGCCTGCTGGTAGCCGGATGGACGCTCAGCCTGATCGCGTCCCTCCTGCCCGCCGAGGCCGCGGCGACGATGGACTTCGCGCTGGACCGCCGAGTCATGCTGTTTGCCGCCGCGTTGACGCTCGGCACCGGCGTGTTGTTCGGCCTGTTCCCGGCGATTCACAGCACGCGAGTTGACCTCCTGTCGACACTCAAGGGGCAGTCCGGACAGCCGTCGGGCGCCCGCTCGGCCGCACGGTTCCGCGCGTCGCTGGCGACGTTGCAGATCGCGATGTCGATGGCGCTGCTGGTGTCGGCCGGGCTGTTCACCAGGAGCCTGCTCAACGTCAGCCGAGTCGATCTCGGACTCGAAGTGGACAACCTCGTGACGTTCGGCATCTCACCCGAACTGAACGCGTATACCGCAG
>JAIVJE010000104.1:6404-7730 GCA_020200195.1 Acidobacteriota bacterium
TCACTGCGTCGATGGTGCCGGCGCTCTCCGGCAGCGCCTGGGGCACCAGTGTTAATGTCGAAGGCTTTCCGTCGGGACCGGACGTCGACAATCACGCCAACTACAACGAGATCGGACCCGGTTACTTCCGGACCATGGGGGTGTCGTTGATCTCGGGCCGCGAGTTTACTCGCGCCGACTCACTCGGGTCGGCCAAGGTGGCCATCGTCAATGAAGCGTTCGTGAAGAAATTCAACCTCGGGCGTGAAGTCCTCGGTAAGCGGATGGCGGCGGACAGCGGCACCAAACTCAACATCGAAATCGTCGGGCTGGTAGAGAACGCGAAATACAGCGAGGTCAAGGATCAGGTGCCGCCGTTGTTCTTCCGGCCGTACCGCCAAGACGAGTCGATTGGCTCTCTCAACTTCTACGTCAGAACGTCGGTCCCCGGCAAAGACTTCATCGCGAACATCCCCGGAACCCTAGCGCGGCTCGACCCCAATCTCCCGCTCGAGAACCAGCGGACGATGGAGCAGCAGGTGCGGGACAACGTGTTCCTCGATCGGCTCATCAGCACGTTGTCGGCGGCATTCGCTCTGCTCGCAACGCTGCTCGCCGCGGTCGGCCTGTACGGCGTGCTCGCGTATACCGTCGCGCAGCGTACCCGCGAGATCGGGTTGCGGATGGCGCTCGGTGCAGCCCCCGGGCGCGTGCGCCGCATGGTGCTCAGGCAGGTCGGGATCATGACGGTCATCGGCGGCGTCATCGGCCTGGTTGCGGCGTACTTCATGGGCCGTGCCGCGCAGTCGCTCCTGTATCAGCTGCAGGGGCACGACCCGGTCGTGCTGATCGGGTCGGCGGTCGTTCTCACGCTGGTGGCGCTGGTCGCCGGCCTGATCCCCGCGCACCGCGCGTCACAAATCGATCCGATGAGGGCGTTACGGTACGAATAAGTCAGGTTCGTTGGGTCGTTGGGTTCGTCGGGTGCGGTAGGCTCGATAGGTGCGACGTCGCACGTCGCACCGCACGCCGCACATCGCACGTCGTAGGTCGCACCGAACGTCGCACCTTGCACTCAGAACTCTGAACGTACGTTGACCACCCAAATGCCGGCGAGAACGAGAAGGCCCCCGGCGACCTGTGGCAGGGAGAGCGGTTCGCCGAGCAGCGGCACCGCGATCAATGCGGTGAGCGGTACTTGCGCGAGGAGTCCTACCGCGGTCAGCGTGGCCGGCATGTGGCCGAGCGCGTATGTCATCGCAAAATACGCGGTGAGCTGGGAAATCAGGCCGAGGCCCGCGAGCGCCGCCCACGTCGCTGGCCGGTAGCCCGTGAGCGGCACACCCA
>JAIVJE010000389.1 GCA_020200195.1 Acidobacteriota bacterium
CTCCTACCCCACCCCCTGCGGAGTGCCGAAGTGCGGTTCGTACCGATCCAGGAATGCGCTCCAGGTATAGGTGTGGCTCTGGCCGCCAAGGTGCTCGAGCGCGTACGTGGCCGCCACAGTGCCCAGCCGGGCGCAGACGCCGAGGGCCGCGCCGTGCGCCAGGCCCTTGAGGAATCCGCCGCGAAACGCGTCGCCGACGCCGGTCGGGTCGACGAGCCGGTGTGGTGGAACCGCGGGCACGTCAGTGCGCCCGCCCGGCTCGAAGATCGAGCAGCCCTGCTCGCCTCGGGTGACGACCAGCGCGCCGCTGTGATCGAGGACAGTTGCCTCGTCGAGCCCCGTCTTCTGACGCAGGAGCTCGAACTCGTAGTCGTTGCAAATCACGATCGCAGATCCCACGAGACCGTCCCGGAGCTCGTTCCCCGACATGCGCGCGCACTGCTGGCCAGGATCCCAGACGTACGGAATACCCAGGGCGCGGCACTCCTCCGCGTACTGCGTCATCGCAGCCGGGTCATTCGGCGAGATCATCGCGAGACGAGCATCGTCTGCGGTGCGGAACGACAATTCCGCCGCATTGGCCATCGCCCCTGTGTAGAACGACGCAATCTGATTGTTCTCGACGTCGGTGCTGCAGAAAAACGACGCGGTGAACTTGTCGGGCACGTCGAGCACGAGCGAGGTGTCCACGCCGGCCGCCTCCAGCCACCGCCGGTAGTCAGCGAAATCCTGCCCCGCGGTGGCCATCAGCCGCGGCCGCTCCCCCAGGAGCGCAAGCGTGTAGGCGATGTTGGGCGCGCACCCGCCGCGCCGCTTGTCCATCGTGTCGACGAGAAAGCTGAGGCTCACACGCGACATGTGCTCTGGCAGGAAGTGTTCGGTGAACTTCCCGGGGAACGACATCAGATAGTCGAAAGCGATGGATCCCGTGACGATGATGCTCATAGTGATGACCGCGGTGTCGCAAGGAGTCGGGAGAAACGGATCAGGCGAAGTATCTGCCGACGATCGGGGCGAGCCGCTGCTTGACGTCCGCCGGAACGGCGTCGGGTCGCGTGATGATGGCGTGCTTCAACGCATCCGCGCACTCGCAGCGCCGCTCGAGCGGGAGCGCCTCCACGGCGGCGGCAATCACCTGCTGGGCGGTCCGGGCATTCTGGACGAGGTTGGCCACAATCATGTCGACGGTGACCTGGTCGTGCTCCGGATGCCAGCAGTCGTAATCGGTCACGAGCGCAATCGTCGTGTAGCAGATCTCCGCCTCGCGCGCGAGCTTCGCTTCCTGGAGGTTCGTCATCCCGATGATGTCCATCCCCCAGGACCTGTACAGCGTGGACTCCGCCAGGGTCGAGAACTGCGGGCCCTCGATGCAGACGTAGGTGCCCCCTTTGTGAACCGTCGCGCGCGCGAGTTGAGCGGCCCGGTGTGCGATGCCGCTCAGCGGCCCGCAGAAGGGATGCGCGAATCCGACATGCGCAACGAGCCCACCGCCGAAGAACGTCGACACGCGCCCGCGCGTGCGGTCGAAGAACTGGTCCGGGATCACCAGGTCGAGCGGCTTGTATTCGTGCTTGAGGCTGCCAACGGCGCTGGCCGACAGCAGGTACTCCACGCCGAGCTGCTTGAACCCGAAGATGTTCGCCCGGAAATTCAGCTCCGACGGCAGCACCCGGTGTCCGACGCCATGCCGTGCGAGGAACGCCACGCGCTTTCCGCGCAGCGTGCCGATGACATACGGGGCCGACGGCTCACCGAAGGGCGTGCGGACGGGACGATCCTCGCGCTCGGTCAGCTCCGCCATGTCATACA
This sequence comes from Acidobacteriota bacterium, assembly GCA_020200195.1. Taxonomy (GTDB): domain Bacteria; phylum Acidobacteriota; class Vicinamibacteria; order Vicinamibacterales; family 2-12-FULL-66-21; genus JAIVJE01. The sequence continues at coordinate 1,810 of JAIVJE010000389.1, forward strand.
AACCGCTGCCGCCGATAATGCCGATGGTTACGCTCATAGGACTGGCTCAACGACCTTTCTGCCGTTCCGCTCCCGGATGTAGCCCGCTGCGATCTTTGGGTCGTGCTCGAAAAAGACCAGGTACTCGCGGTCGATCGCCTCGCGGACGAACGTACGTTTGAACGCCAGCGTGTCCATCGGATACAGGTCGTATCCCATGATCCACGGCTCGTCGACGTGCGCCGTCGTCGGCATCATGTCCGCCGGGAATACCGCCGTGCGGTCACCGGATTCCATCATCACGATCTGGTGATGCATCGTGTGGCCGCCGCTCCGTACCACACGGACGCCGGGCATGATTTCGCCGTCACCGGGGATCAGGTCCAGCACGCCCGCTTCGGCCAGCGGCACGAAGTTCTCCGCGAGATAGCTGGCGCGATTCCGCTCGTGAGGATGGGTCGCGTCCTCCCATTCAGCCGTCCGCGCCGCGTAGCGGGCTTTGGGAAAGGTCGGGACCAGCGCACCGGACGCGCTGGTTGTCGTGAAGCCGCCGGCGTGATCGAAATGCAGGTGCGACGCCAGCACGAGGTCGATGTCGGCGACTCCGACGCCCGCGGCAGCCAACGAGTCTGACAGATTATGGGATCGGTCGATCCCGTAGATCTCGACGCTCTTCGGGTCCATCTTGTCCCCGATGCCGGCGTCGATGATCATCGTTCTCGTTCCGCGCACGAGGAGCGGCCTGAGACCAAGTTGAATGCGGTTCCTGTCGTCGGCAGGCGCACGGCGCTCCCAGAGCGGCTTCGGCACGACGCCGAACATCGCGCCGCCGTCGAGCCGGAAGTAGCCGTCGAACAGTGACGTCAGTTCGAGATCGCCCAGCTGGATCACGATGTCTAGCCGATCGCCCGTCCCTCGGCCGCCGATTCTCATACCGTCTGTTTGAGCTCGACCAGCACGCCGTGGGCACTCGCAGGATGGATGAATGCCACCAGGGATCCGTGTGCGCCCGGGCGGGGGGACTCGTCGATGAGACGGACGCCTCGCGCGCTCAGCTGCGCGAGTGCGGCCGCAATGTCGTCCACACGCAGCGTGATGTGGTGCAGCCCGGGACCGCGCCGGGCCACGTATTTCGCGATGGGCGAGTCGGAGGCCGTCGCCTCGAGCAACTCGAGGGCGGCCTGCCCTACCGGAACGAAGTACGCGCGCACGCGCTGGGACTCGACGTCTTCCGGCGCCTGGATCTCGAGCCCGAGCGCGTCACGGTAGAACGCGAGCGCGTCGCCCATGTCGGAGACGGCGATACCTATATGGTCGAGGGTGGCTTTCACGTTACGTCAAACCTTGGCTCTTTACCGATTCAGCGCGCGGCTGAAGATATCATCGACCGCCGTATACGGATCGACCTCCCGCGACGCGATCCGCTCCAGCGTTCGATCGAACTCGCCGGCGGGCAGTACCTGTGTCTCGACGTGCCGCAGAAACCGTTCGGCGAGCAGCTCGCGCATGCGCCACTCTGCACGTGATCGCCGCCGGCTGCCCTGTGTGGCGGCCGTGTGCGCGCGAAAACGCTCGATGGCCGCGATCAGTTCCGTTACGCCTTTGCCGGTGGTGGCTTCCGTTTTGATGATCGGCGGCCGCCACTCGCCATCCGTGAACGCGTGCAGCGACAGCATTGCCTCGATCGACGCCGCCATGCGGTCGGCGCCCTCCCGGTCCGCCTTGTTCACGACGAAGATGTCGGCGATCTCCATGATGCCGGCCTTGAGCGCCTGGACCTCGTCGCCGCTGCCGGGCACCACCGTCACGATCGACACGTCGGCCGTGCGGACGATGTCGATCTCGTCCTGTCCGACGCCGACGGTCTCGATGAGGACGATGTCCTTGCCTGCGGCGTCGAAGACCAGCGCGACTTCACTGGTGGCGCGAGCCAGGCCGCCCAGGTGCCCGCGGGTCGCCATACTCCGGATGAAGACGCCCGGATCGTTGGCATGCGCCTGCATGCGGACGCGATCGCCAAGGATGGCGCCGCCGCTGAACGAGCTGGTCGGATCGACGGCAACGACACCGACCGTCTGGCCGGCGGCACGCAGCTCCGCGGTCAGGCGGTCCACGAGCGTGCTCTTGCCTGCGCCAGGCGGACCGGTGACGCCAATCAGATAGGCTCGGCCGGTGCGGCTGAAGATGGTCCGGACCAGATCGGCGCCGGCAGGCGATTCATCCTCGATCAGGGAAATGGCGCGCGCGATCGCCCGCGGATCGCCCTCGAACACACGGGCCGACAACGTGGCCGCCGTCACTGCCCGAGGAGCTGCCTGGCGATGACGAGTCGTTGAATCTCGCTCGTGCCTTCGCCGATGGTGACCAGCTTCACGTCGCGGAAGTACTTCTCGGCGGGGTAATCCTTCACGAACCCGTAGCCGCCGTGAATCTGCACGCACTCATCGGCGGCCTTCACCGCAATCTCGCTGGCGAACAGCTTCGCCATCGACGATTCGCGCGTCGTCCGGGCCCCCTGGCCTTTGAGGTACGCGGCACGGTAGGTCAGGAGCCGGGCGGCTTCGATGCCGGTCGCGAGGTTTGCAAGCTTCCACTGAATCGCCTGGAAGCCAGCGATGGGCTGGCCGAACTGACGGCGCTGCTTGGCGTAGGCGCGCGCCGCCTCGTAAGCGCCCTGCGCCAGACCGACCGACAGCGCCGCAATGCCGATGCGGCCGGCGTCGAGCACCTGGAGGGTGTTGATGAAGCCCTGCCCCTCTTCGCCGAGCAGGTGCGACGCCGGTACGCGACAGTCCTGGAACACGACTTCGCTGGTGTCACTCGCGCGCATGCCCAGCTTGTTTTCCTTCTTGCCCGCGCTCATGCCGGGCGTGCCGTGCTCCACGATGAAGGCGGAGATGCCGCGGTGGGCTTTGGTACGATCCGTGATGGCGACGACCACCATCACGCCGCCGATGCGCCCGTGAGTGATGAAGGTCTTCGACCCGGTGATCGACCAGCACTCCCCCTGCCGCACGGCGACCGTGCGCATGGCGGCCGCGTCGCTGCCCGCGCTGGCCTCGGTGAGGCCCCACGCGCCGAGGACCTCTCCCCGGACGAGCCGCGGAAGAAACTGCCGCTTCTGCTCGCTCGTGCCGAACATCGCGATATGCGAGCTGCACAGGCCGTTGTGGGCAGCCACCGACAGGGCGATCGCCGGACACACGCGCGCCAGCTCCTCGATGCAGATGCAGTAGTCGACAGTCCATTGGGGCGAATGTATCAAGGGAAAACGGAAAAGGGAAAAGGGAAAAGGGAAAAGGTATGCTGACATATGCGAGCTTCCCTTGTCCCTTTTCCCTTGTCCCTTGTCCCTTTTCCCTTGTCCCTTTTCCCTTTTGCCTTGGTCCTGCTGACTCCGGCGACCGCGTCAGCCGATATCACGGCGTTCCTCGGCGTGAATGGGACGCCGACGAATCGGGCGGTCAAGGGCGTGGCCGCCGGTCTCGGCCTGTTGATCGTCGGCTTCGAGTTCGAATACGCGGACACGAACGAAGATGTCGCGGAAGCGGCCCCCGGATTGCGGACGTTCATGTTCAACGGGATGGCGCAGACGCCGATTGCCGTCGGCGGCTTGCAGTTCTATGGCACCGCAGGAGGAGGCGTGTACCGCGAACAACTGGCTGACGTCTCTGAGACGCATGTCGGCCTGAATATCGGCGGGGGCGTGAAGATGTCATTGATAGGTCCGCTGCGGCTGAGGCTGGACTACCGCGTGTTCACGTTGCGCGGGGAGCCGCGGCACTCGAAGCCACAGCGTTTCTACGCGGGAATCAACGTGAAGTTCTGAAACTGGCGAAGAAGGCAGGGCGCCCGCACCCCACCTCCATCACCTGTCGTTCGGTTACCGCATCGGCGCGCCGCCGAAGGCGGCGACCGGCGTGAGATTGATCTTGTTCTGCGGACCGGCGTACGCGTTGCGGAACTTCTCGAAGATCTCCCGGGCGGTCGCGTCGCCGAGGCCCTCCTGCAGGACCTTGAACACGTTGTAGTCGGCGCCGGGAACCGCCGGATCCATGAGGAACACGTACAAGGTGTTGGCGCCCATGGCCTCCGTGGCCTTGTAGACCTTCCAGCCGGCTGACTGCTGCTTCCGGACCGGATCGGTGCTCTTGGTGAGCGCCTCCTTCAGCTTACCCATGACCTCTTCGAACGCCGCCGCCTGATCCGGTTTGATTTGATTGAAAATCATCCCGGCCGGGGCCGCGAATGCGAGCTGAGGCGCTTCTTGCGCGGGCGGTTGCTGCGCGGGAGCCGGTGGCGCTGGTGGCGGTTGAGCCGGCGGTGGCTGTGACGGCGGGGTCTGCGCGAACAGTGCGGCCGGGGTCAGAGCCAGTCCCAGGGCGCAGGTCATAATCACGAGAGCACGACGCATTCAATCTCCTCCTTGATCGAATCGCGAAAGCGGACACTTTACCGTACCCCGGGCGCCCGCGCCTAGCGGGTTACACGAACACGGCCATGACTTCGTTGGCGAGCAGCATCCCCTCGCGCGTCAGGCGGAGCCGTGGCCCTTCTCTGAGCAACAGACCCTGGCTCATGAAGGGTTCCAAGGCTGCGCCGAATCGTGCCCAGACGTCCGCGCCGTACCGGTTGCCAACCGCCTCGATATCCACGCCCTCGACGAGCCGCAGGCCGGTGAAGAGGGCATCTTCAAGCCGTTCGGCGTTGGTGAGCACGCGTCGCTCCGCCACCAGCGTTCCGCCGGCGTTGACTCGGGCGATGTACTCCGTCGTCGCCGAGACGTTCTTCCAGCGCACGCCATCGCGCGTGGAGTGGGCGCCGCACCCGAAGCCGAGCCAGTCGCCGTCCTCCCAATACTTCAAGTTGTGTCTGGAGCGTTGCCCCTGCCGGGCCACGTTGGAAATCTCGTATTGAGCGTAGCCGGCACCGTCCAGTCGCGCGAGGCTCCAGAGGTACATGTCGGCGGCATCCTCGTCTGGGGCCATCGACCAGCCGCTCCTCGCCATTTCGTCTCGGAGCGGCGCGTTCGGGTACAACTCCAGCAGGTACAGCGACGCGTGATCGGGACCAGCCTCGATCAATGCCTCCACGCTTTCCTGCCACTCGACGGAGGTCTGCTGGGGCAGCCACATCATCAGGTCGAAGCTGACATTGTCGAACGCTGCGCCGCGCGCCTCGATCAGTGCGGCACGTGCGCGGTCGGCCGCATGCACACGGCCCAGCCGCTCGAGTTCCACGTCACGGAACGATTGCACGCCGAAACTGATCCGGTTGATCCCTGCGGCACGGAACCCTTCCATCCGCGCCGCCGATGACGTCTCCGGATTGGCTTCGAGGGTGACTTCCGCATCCGGCGTCACCATGAACACCGCTCGGCATGCCGCGATCAGCCGGCTGACGTCAGCTGGATTGAGCAGCGATGGCGTGCCGCCGCCGAAGAAAATCGTATCCACCGCTTCGCCGCGACCGGCCGAGACGATCTCGCGCTCCAGCGCCGACACGTACCGATCCTTCAGACCCGACTCAAAGAGGCCCCGATTGAAATTGCAGTAGTTGCAAATCGAGCTGCAGAAAGGAATGTGGAGGTAGAGCCCGATCATTAGCTGCCGGCTTTGCCGCCAGACCAGCCGAGATCCCGGCCTTTGCCCTCCGGAGGACGCAGTTGCGCGCGTATGGGACCTTTGGCTCGCACGGGAAGCGTGCGGCGGTTCGGTTTGGTCTTCCACATGGCCAATAGGTCATCGACGCCGCCGTTGGGCGGGAGGTGGCGATAATCCGCGCCGTCGAACTCGAGGAACTCGCACATCTCATGGAGCCGTGAATGGATGCGGAAGCCGATCCGCGCCTTCAGGCAGTCCGGGTCGGTGTCGTCCGGGGTGTCTTCGTAGTTGGACGTGAAGATCGTGTGGCGCCGCTCGTTGTAGCGCGTATTCACGATCAGGTTCATCGTCTCCTCGACCCACTCGGAGGTTTTTTCAGACCCGAGATCGTCGAGTACGAGCAGATCGGCCTCCATCACCGGGCGGAGGATGTCCATTTCGGCGGTGCGGACCAGCGGGTTGTATGTGCTGCGAATCACGCGCAGCAAATCGCGTGTATCGTAGAACAGACCGCGGACACCTTTGGACAGGATGACGTCCCGCAGCACGGCAACCGCAAGATGCGTCTTGCCGATACCTGGAGGGCCTATCAGGCAGAGGCCCTTCCGTGGCTCGGGAAAATCAGCGGCGAAACGGCGCGCCAGCTTGACGGCCCCGATCAGCTTCTCGTTCGGGTATGTGACAAACGTGCCGAGATCGCACCGCCGATAGCGGGGAGGAATCCTCGCCTCGTCGAGCAGCCGCGTCGTGAGGCTGCCGCGCCAGCAGTCGCATCGTACGACGCGTCGAATGCCATCGGCCTCGACCGGCTTCCATCCGGTGTCGTCGCAGATTGTGCAGGCCATCGAGGAAGAGACGATTGTAACTCACTTCATCCGACGCTGAGCGAATCGATCAGGCTTTTCGAACCGGCTCGTCGATCTCGTCGCCATCCGACACGGAAGGAGACGGGGGCGTACGGACGAGATCGGTAGGCGAGGATTTCACGAGCGCGGTGGTCAACCGCTGCTCCCAGTCTCCGATGCCGCGCGACAGCTCGCGCTTCACGTAGTCCATGAACTCATTGACCTCGTGCTGCATCGCCTCGATCTTCCTGCGCATGTTCAGAATGATCTCGACGCCGGCGAGGTTCACGCCAAGATCGCGCGTCAATGAGAGAATCGTTTCGAGCTGTTCGAGGTCGTCTTCCGAATACAGGCGCGTGTTGCCTTCCGTGCGTGACGGCTTGAGCAATCCTTCACGCTCGTACAGTCGCAACGTCTGCGGATGGATGTTGTACTTCTGCGCCACCGCGCTGATCATGTAGTACGCCTTGCCCGACCGTTTCGCCGTCATACCGGCAGATCCCGCCTCACGTCGGCGTTGTTCAATCGGCCGAACTCGCGAATCAGCTCCTTCGAGCGTTCGTCGACCATCGACGGCAGGACCAGACTGACCTCGACCACCAGATCGCCGCGACCTCCGGCGGGAGTTGGCGCGCCGCGCCCGCTCACGCGGAACCGCTGCCCCGACTGGGTGCCTGGCGGAATGCGCAGCTTGACGGGACCGTCCATCGATGGCACGTCCAGCCGCGCGCCGAGCACGGCCTCGTGCACGGCTACGGGGATTGAGACGAGGATGTTGTCCCCTTCCCGGCGGAACATCGGATGCGGCTGGACGTGAACCGTCACGTAGAGATCACCCGCAGGTCCGCCGTGTCGGCCGGCATGACCACGCCGGGCCAGCCCAATCCGGCTGCCGTCGGGGGTGCCAGCAGGCACATGAACGGCAATTGCGTCGCTGCGCACGGCATGTCCCTGCGCGCCGCACGCGGTGCATCGTTGGAAGCGGAGACGCCCGGTTCCGCTGCACGCGGCACAGGGCTTCGAGAACACCATGTGGCCGCGCGCCCACCGAATGGTCCCCGTCGCCTGGCAGTGCGCGCATCGTCCTTCAGGCGTGCGAACCCGGCCGCTGCCCTCACAGGCGCCGCCGATAGGCGCGCTTGATGTCGGCTGTGCTCGCGTCCTGCCCAAGCCCGAGAAGGACGTAGAAGTTCATGACGGGTTACTTCTTCTCTTCCTCCACCACTTCAGCGTCGATGACGTCGCCACCCGGCGCCGAGCCCGCCCCCTCCGCACCCGCGGCGGCGCCGGACGCGCTACCGGCGTCGCCGCCGCCCGCACCAGCCGCACTCGCCGACCGATACATCGCTTCGGCCGCCCTGTGCTGCGCCGCGTTCAACGTCTCCATCGTCCGCTTCATCTGGGCGATGTCGTTCTTCTCGATCGCCTTTCTGAGATCCTCAATCGCCGACTCAATCGGCTGCTTGTCGGAGGGCGAGAGCTTGTCGCCGTTGTCCTTGAGCATCCGTTCGGCCGCGTAGGCCGCCTGGTCCGCGTGGTTGCGGGTCTCGATTTCCTCCTTGCGCTTGCGATCTTCGTCGGCGTGCGACTCCGCCTCACGCATCATCTTGTCGACTTCGTCCTTGGACAGACCGCTCGATGCAGTGATCGTGATCTTCTGCTCTTTCTGCGTGGCCATGTCCTTGGCGGAGACGTTCACGATGCCGTTCGCGTCGATGTCGAACGTGACCTCGATCTGCGGCACGCCACGCGGCGCCGGCGGCAGGCCGCTCAGATGGAACTTGCCCAACGGGCGGTTGTCGCGCGCCATGGGCCGCTCGCCCTGCAGGACGTGCACTTCGACGCTCGTCTGGTTGTCGGCGGCGGTCGAGAACGTTTCGCTCTTCCGCGTGGGAATCGTGGTGTTGCGCTGAATGAGCGTGGTCATCACGCCCCCGAGCGTCTCGATGCCGAGCGACAATGGCGTGACGTCGAGCAGCAGCAGGTCCTTGACCTCCCCTGCGAGCACGCCGGCCTGAATCGCCGCGCCGACCGCGACGACCTCGTCTGGGTTCACTCCCTTGTGCGGTTCTCTGCCGAAGAGCTCCTTCACGATCGCCTGCACCCGGGGGATGCGAGTCGATCCGCCGACCAGAACGACTTCATCGATCTTCGAGGAATCGATGCCGGCGTCCGCGAGCGCCTGCTTGGTGGGGCCGACTGTCTTTTGGAACAGGTCCTCGACGAGCTGCTCGAACTTCGACCGGGTCAGCTTCTTGACCATGTGCTTCGGCCCGGTGGCATCCGCGGTGATGAAGGGAAGATTGATATCGGTCTCCATCACGGTGGAGAGCTCCATCTTCGCCTTCTCCGCGGCCTCCTTCAGCCGCTGCAGGGCCATCCGGTCCTTGCCGAGATCGATGCCTTCGTCCTTCCTGAACTCGTCGATGATCCACTCGATGACGCGCTGATCGATGTTGTCGCCGCCCAGATGGGTGTCGCCGTTGGTGGCCTTGACTTCGACGACCCCTTCACCCACTTCGAGGATGGAGATGTCGAAGGTGCCGCCGCCGAAGTCGAACACGGCGATGGTCTCGTCCTTCTTCTTGTCGAGCCCGTACGCGAGCGCGGCGGCGGTCGGCTCGTTGACGATGCGCATGACCTCGAGGCCGGCGATCTGCCCCGCGTCCTTCGTTGCCTGGCGCTGGGCGTCGTTGAAGTACGCCGGCACCGTGATGACTGCCTTGGTGACCGTCTGACCCAGGTACTCCTCGGCCGCCTGCTTCAGCTTCTGCAGGATCATCGCGGAGATTTCAGGCGGTGAGTATTCCTTCCCGCCCGCCTTCACGCGGACGTCGCCGTTCGAGGCACGGACGACCGCGTACGGGACCATTTTCATTTCCTCG
>JAIVJE010000390.1 GCA_020200195.1 Acidobacteriota bacterium
CCGCAGAAGAGATCTGCGCGAGGTCGATCAGGGAGCTCAGGGCCGCGGGAGTTCGGCACTTCTATGTGAGCAACCTCCCAATCGGCGCAGCGGCGCCGACACTGGAGCGAATCATGGCCAGGGTTCAGCCGGCCGATCCCTTGAACTGATCCTCCTCGTCGACGAACAGCACGTTGAAACTGGTCAGCGATCCGTAACACCCGCTGATGTATCCCTGCAGCTTGATCTTGACGTCCTCCGGCATGTCAGCGGCGTTGACGTGTTGCTCCAGCGTGCGCAGACGGTTTCGCAACATTACGATCTTGTGGAAAAAGGTTTCGATAGGCCAGGTCTTCTCCTGAAGGCCTGGAGTCCCGGGCCTCAAGACCAGCGTCCCGCCACGCCATTTCTCCGCGGGAGCGACCGGGCTGATCCCGGTCTCCTCACGAATGACCCGGCGGAGCAGGAGTTCGAGGTCGGTGTTACCGCTATCGACGCTCATGGGTGGGGCGATCCTTTCGCGGTCGCTGACGATTGGAAAGGGCTGGCGAGCGGCTGCCGGCGCGCGGGCCGGTTGAGAAGGAGCCCGCGTGCTGCCGCCCCAGCTCTCGACCAGGGCCTCCTGCGCGACCCGCGGACCGCCGCGATAGTTGTGCTCGCTGTGACAGTAGCCGCAGACGACGCGCATGGGAACACCGTCAGCGCCAGCGGCAATGACGGTATGCATCCGATCGGTCTTGCACGCCCGGCAGAAGTCTTCAACCGACTCGCCGGCCCTCCGGGGTTTCATCATGTGCGGCAGCAAGGATCGCTCACAACGATCCGGCGAGTAAAGTAACATCGCGCGTATGGGTAAGTTCCTCGACTCCGTCCCGTTCTCCGGCATCATCCGCATACGCGACATGATGTACAGCGTCACCGATCCGTTCCGTCTCGACCAGGGTGACGTGAGCTTCGACGCGCCCGATACGGTCAAGCGCGCGATGCACCGCGCGATCGACGACAATCACAGCCATTACCTGCAAACTACCGGAGTCCCGCGACTCCTGGCACTCCTCGCGCAAAAGATGAAGGACGTCAACGGGATCCCTGTCGAGTCGACAGACGAGTTGATGGTGACGACAGGCGGCATTCATGCGCTGTTCATCGCCTGCCAGGCGCTGCTCGAACCGGGCGACGAAGTCATCATCCCGGATCCAACCTGGCCGCCATGTGCCGGGAACATCACGTTGTCGCATGCGGTGCCGATCCCGTGTCCGCTCCACGAGCATCTCGGCTGGCGGTACGATCTCACGGAGCTCGAAGCGACGATTACACCGCGCACACGGGCGATTTACATCAACTCGCCTCACAATCCCACGGGCGGCGTGCTCTCGCGCGACGACATCGGGCGGATCGCAGACCTCGTCCGCGATCGTGGCTTGTGGCTGATCTCGGACGAAGCGTACGAAGACGTGGTGTTCGACGAGGCGGAGCATGTGAGCCCGGCGTCACTGCCGGGGATGTACGAGCGCACGATTCCCATCTACACGTTCAGCAAGACCTACGCGATGACAGGCCTGCGGCTTGCCTACGTCGCGGTACGCGACGCGCAGTTGCGTGAACGCATGAAGAAAGCGCTGTTCTACACCGCCAGCAACGTCGCGTCAGTCGTGCAGTACGGCGGCATCGGCGCACTGGAGGGGTCGCAGACCTGCATCCGCGAATTCAGGGACGAGCTGCAAGCGCGGCGCGATCTGTTTTACGCAGGCATCAGCGAACACGCCGGTGGAGTGCTCAGCGGCGCCCGGCCGAAGGGAGCCTTCTACGCGTTCCTGCGCATTGAGCCTGGCTGGCGGTCGCAGGACGTCCCAGCGGGAGGATCCCTGTCGTGGGCGATGGCCGAGTATCTGATTTCGGAAGGGCGGATCGGGTGCGTGCCCGGTGTGGACTTCGGCGCGCATGGCGAGGGGTACATCCGTTTCTGTTTCGCGCGAGAACGTCGAGAGCTGAATGGAGCCCTCGAGTCGATGCACCGGCTGTTCGCGTCACGGCCGCTGCCGGCCCGTTAATTGGGGACAGCCACCTTTTTGGGTCAGGGGGACAGCCAGCTTTTTCCCGACAGCGGGGGCCTGCCGCGTTTTGCCTAGGGAAAGTGCGCGGAAAAAGGTGGCTGTCCCCAAAATAAAGGTGGCTGTCCCCCTAACGGCTCCCTAACGGCCCTAGCGGACGTGGCGGCCGCCGTCGACGCGGACGGTTTCCCCAGTCACGAAACCGCTCGTCAGGAAAAACCTGACGGCGGCGGTAACCTCGGCCGCGCCACCCCATCGTCCGAGCGGCGTCGCAGCCTCCACCGCCTTCTTTTCTTCGTCGGACGTGCCCGCCGGCGCGACGATGGGACCCGGCGCGATCGCATTCACCAGAATCTGATCGGCGGCCAGCTCGAGCGCGAGCGCCTCGGTCAGCCCGATGACCCCCTTCTTCGCAACGTAATACGGAAGGAAGCCGGTGTACCGCGGACGACCGCTGGCGGCGACCCAGTCGGTAAAGTTGATGATGCGGCCGCCTCCCTGACGGCGCATGTGCGGAACGGCCGCGCGCGCGCAGAGATACGACGCCTTCAGATCGACGTTCACCACGGAATCCCAGACTGCTTCGTCGGCCTCCCCGAACGGAACCGCCGTGTATACCGACGCCATATTGATCAGGATGTCGAGACGGCCAAGTGACGCCGCCGCGCGATCGACGAGCTCCTGACACGCAGCCCCCCGCGACAGATCCGTTTGCAGGAGGAATGCGCGACGGCCGGCGGTCTCGATGGCTGCGGCAGTCTGTTCAGCTTCGGCGAGAGACTGACGATAGGACAGCGCGACGTCCACGCCCTGACCGGCGAGATCGACCGCGACGGCGGCGCCGAGGCGTTTGCCGCCGGTGATGAGCGCGGCGCGTCCGGTCAGTTCCATTTACGCGTCGATCTTGCCGATCAGCACGATGCCGAAGCGCATCGTCTCCGGCGGCTGGCTGCCACGCTGCACGGGAATCTCGACGATGACGGCGTCGTGCTGCAGCTCGGTAACGTGTGTGGCGAGCAGCGCTTTGTTAGTGACTGGAGGGTCGATGCTCCACACGCCGGGGTGCGAACCGCCGATCGCCCGCTTGGACAGTTCGATCGCACCGTCGTGCCCGCGCGGCGCAGTGTCCTGGTCGAGCGACGCGGGACTGAGCAGCAGAAACTGCCTGAATGGCGAGACCCCGAGATGATCGCCGTTCTCAGGCTGAATCCCGTAACGCAACGTGTACACGCCGGGCTTGATGACTCTGCCGCGGATGTCATGAAACGGAGCGGACACGCGAACGGCGCCGACGAGCGCGCCCTCCTCGGCATCGCTCCACGTTGGAGTGCCGCTCATCTCCTTCAGAGGGAGGACCTTCACGAACCAGAAGTCGAGGGTCGTGGACGCGACGATAGCGCGGACCCCTCCAGGGCTCAGCGCAGCCGCGACTTCGGTCGCCAGCCCCGCAGGAGCCTGTTCGGTGTGTGGTTGCGCGGATAATCGCCCGCGGGCGTCGTACGATGCGACGCCGCCACTGAGAAGGGCGACGAGAATGAGAGGTCCGACCTTATTTGCCGCCGTACGTGAATGTCCCGACAAAAGACGACTTGCGGTCCGCCTGTGTCCACTGCGCTCCGAGCGAGGTGCCGGAAAACGCATTCGCTCGTGCAAACGCCAACTGGGGCTGCGTCACTGACGACAAGGGACCGAACCACTGCATGGCACCGCAAACCGGCGAGTGCTCGAATTTAGTCGTGACGTCGAGCCGCGCGTCACCCGCGCGCACGGCGACATCGGCAATCTGACGATGAAACGCAATCGGAAGGCTTTTCAACTCAACGATGTCGCGGATGAGATTGGGTGACAGGGAGCGGACCATGCCAACGAGCGCGTCGCGCTGCGCCGCCGTCGCCCGTTCGTCCACCATGACGACCGACTTGACGACGGAAGGGGCTGAGTCGCCCAACTCGTGCATGCCGAGATTGCGATCGCCCGCGACCACCGCGACGATCGACAGACCGTCCAGACCGACGCCGTTCACCGCTCCGCGCGTGACGCGCCAGGCCATGATCGCCTCCCGCCCGAGAGTGTCGGCCTCGTTGCCGAGCATGCAGGGCCCGGTGAACACTTCCGCAGTGCGGACTTCGACGTAGTCGCCGGACACACCGATGGGGTCGGCGGCCTGGACGGCGCTACCCACCACGAGTGCCAGCACAGCGGTAAACGCAATCGAGTACTTCATGAACAAACCTCTAAACAGAAATTATAGCCGCCGCGCGAGGCGCTGTCAGTGCTCGCAGCAGCTGCGGTCGGCGTGGCAATGTCTCGCGCCGACGGGATGTCCGTCCGGCCCGAACGCCTTCTGCGTGCAGGAGCACCAGAACGCCGTGGCTTCGATTTCTTCGGCGTAGGCCTCGGTTTCGAGCGTAGGCTCGGCGAATACGTACATCCCCTTGTGCCGCAGGTGCGTGCAGGCCCGCGGGGTGATGTGGCGCGACGTGAGAGGCGGATGCTCCATATCTCGTCCTCGTCCCCTGTCCCTATCCTTGTCCCTGTCCTTGTCCGTCGGTCACACGGTCTTGATGCCGGCCGCTTTGAGAATCGCCCGCTTCACCGCCGTGCGCGCGATCTGCACCTTGTAAGCGTTGCCTGTCATGGGCTTAGCGCCCGCCACTGCCGCATCCGCTGCCGCCATCGCCGTCTCTTCGGATATCGGCTTGCCCGCGAGTACCGCTTCGGCGGCCGACGACCTCCACGGAATCGGCGCCACCGCCCCCATGACCACGCGCGCGGCGCGCACGGTCTGTGCGTTCATCGACAACGCGACCGAGGCCATGGCGAGCGGCCAGTCGTGCGACTGTTTGAAGCGCACTTCGTAGGTCGCGGTCCTGCCCGCACCGGGTGCTGGCAGGATCATGTGCGTCAGCAGCTCGTTGGGCGCCAGCACGGTCTCCCCGAATAGGTTGCGATCAGGCATCACGTAGTAG
>JAIVJE010000105.1 GCA_020200195.1 Acidobacteriota bacterium
GCCAAGCCCCGTGCGATCAATCGGTTGGAGGCAAGCAGGTGGTTCGAATCCCACACACATGTTGACGGTGTCCCGCGCCAGAAAGCGAGACTGCCCACCGTCGTCAATCGGCGCAGATTTGCCGACATGGCCGTAGATCTGGTGGAGACTTCCTCTTGACAATCTAGATATAGATCATCAGACTCTGTTCCTCTAGACGAACAAGAGGGACGCGATGGGCGAAAGCGAGAATCCAAGTGGGCTCGTGCAGGGCACGCTCGACATGCTGATCCTTCGGACGCTCGCCCTCGAGCCGATGCACGGGTACGGCATTGGTGTACGCCTGGAGCAGATCAGCCGCGGTGCGTTGCGTGTCAACGCCGGTTCGCTGTTCCCCGCGTTCCGCCGTCTCGAGCGGGATGGCGAAATCTCCGCCGAGTGGCGGACGACCGAGAACGGCCGGCGCGCGAAGTACTACGCTCTCACGCCGCGAGGACGCCAGACGCTCGCCAAGACCACGAAGGACTGGCAGCGTCAGACAACTGCAATCTCCCGCGTGCTCAAAGCCTCTCTCGGAGAGCTGTAATGCGGATACTCCGCCGATTCATCCATGACATCCGTGTGCTCGTACGCAGGCGCAGAACCGATGACGACTTCGGCGACGAACTCGACGCCTTCCAGGAGCCCGCTGCACAGTTCTTCGTCGACTATCGACAAGTGCTCGCCCTGACGCAGGCGAGACAGATGCCCGTTCCCGCGCGAGGAGCGCCTCGCGTTCGGTTTCCTGTCGTTCGTGGTACGAACGGATGGCGACCCAGCTCGTTTGATGGCGACCATTCGATCGCTGATCTCTCGGGTGGACTCGAACGTCGGGATCGACGCACTGCTCCCGATGGAACAACTCGTGGCATCTTCGCTCACGCGCCAGCGGTTCTATGCAGCCGTGATGGGCGTGTTTGCCGCCATAGCCGTGTTGTTGAGCGCGGTTGGCATTTACGGCGTACTGGCCTACGCCGTCGGGCAACGTACTCGAGAGTTCGGTGTCAGAACTGCGCTCGGCGCAACAGGCCGAGATGTCCTCGCACTAGTGGCCCGTCCTCGCTGATCAAGGACCACCTCGCGGGCGGGGCATCCCGGCGGTCGGCGTTGCTCCTCCCTCAAATACTCCAGGTATTCTCGGTCGTCGCGCCTTGCCCGCCGGGTGCCGCGCTCCGCGATCTGGTCCTCGTTCAGCGAGGACGGCCCACTAGTGCTGCGTCAGGGTCTGCTGCTTACCTGTATTGGCATTGGCATTGGATTGGCGGGCGCGATTGCCTTGACGCGGTATCTCGAAGGAATGCTGTATGACGTCAAGCCTCTCGATCCTCTTACCTATGTTGCAGTGGTTGCGCTATTTCCAGCCGTTACCTCGATCGCGTCCCATTTGGCCGCGCGTCGGGCAACGAGGATTGATCCAATGACGGCGCTCAGGTACGAGTGACCCGCGCAATCGATGGTGGGCGCGCCCGCTGTGGTGCGGTCAGAAGACAAGGAGCTTCCCGGCCGCGACGTAGTCCGATACAGCGCGTGTCCAGCGTCACGCCGCGCGGACGAGCCAGGGTCGAAAATCTCTCACGCGGTCGCAGCGGGTGCGATCAGCTCGACGCGGTAGCCGAGGGTGCGGAGTTCGCGGATCATCTTGCGTGCCCGCACCTTCTTCGCCTCGGCGCTGACGGACGGCCCGCGTTCTTCGTAGCGCACGCACTGATGCAGGATCTTCCAGATCAATCGACACAGCCGGTGGGTGATGGCGCCGATGGCCTGCGCATGGCCCAGGCGGGGGACGAGCCGGCGATACAGTACGGCGAAGATCGTTCCCTTGGCTTTCACGGCGGCATTGGCGGCTTGATTGAGGACGCGTCGCATCTGGCGATTGCCTTTCGGGCAGCGGTGACTGTAGTTCACACCCGCACTCTCTTCGTTGCCGGGACAGGCGCCCATCCAGGAGGCGAGATGCTTCGATGAGGGGAACGTCGCGGCGGTCGCGCCGACCTCCGCGATGATCTGCTGCGCGGAATCGACGCCGAGTCCGGGGACCTCGGCGAGGCGCTGCACCGCGTCGTGGTGTTCCGCGAGCAGGTCGGCCATCTGCTGATCGAGCTGTCCGAGATGATCCTCGATCACACGCAGCTCTTCCAGCGTGAGCTTCAGCAGCCGGCGGTAGACGGGATGCAGCGTCGGACCCGCCTGGAAGGCATCGCACAGCTGCTCGGGCGTAGCACGCAGGCGCGCGGTCGCGAGTGTCGCAAGGGCGGCCGGATCGGTTTCGCCGTCCGCCAGCGCCTGCAGCATGCGGCGGGCGCTGATGCCGAGCAGGTCCGAGACGATACTCGACACCTTGATGTGCGCCTCCTCGAGCAGCGCCTCGAGCCGATTCTGCAGTTGCACGCGATTGCGAGTGACCTGGTACTTGCGGCGCATCACGGTGCGCCAGAGCCGTTGCTCGGCGTCGGGCACAAAGCTCAAGGTCAGCTCCTGCGCGACCAAGCGTTTCACCAACCGCTCGGCATCGGGGAAGTCTCTTTTGCGTCCGCCGGGTCCCCGATTCGATTGCGCCTGGGCAAGATGGAGTGTACCCGCGAGCCGCGGCGCGCTCTCGCGCGCGCGGCGCCGTGGGCGCCAGTGCTGTTCCAGGGCCTCCCACACCGGCCGCCAGTACTGCGCCGTCGACTCCATCACGACCTCATCGACGTCGTGCTCGACCAGCCAGTCGGCCAGGCGGCGGAGGTCGGTCGGCGTCGTGCCGACCTTCTGACGCTCGAAGTGGAAGTCGCTGTCGACCTCGACGTCAGCGACTGCGACCGCCAGCATCTTCTTGTGCACGTCAATTCCCGCGATCCGGTACGGCATCGGTCTCTCCTTGGGAGAGCGGAGAGCGTGCCTCGTCGTATCAGTCAGGGTCGCGGGCTGTCGTCGGTGCCCTGGGGAACTCGACGATGCCCAATTATTCGGTCAATCACGCACGCTCCGGATCAAACAGTTGCTCGGCCTCGACGGCTCCACTGGCTCACTTCGATCTCGCCGCTCTCGGCCCTATTCTGACGCGCTGATTTTCATGGCGTTTCGCGGGCCGCAGGCCCAGGTTAACCAGTTGCGTTCGACGAACAAC
The DNA here is from genome assembly GCA_020200195.1 of Acidobacteriota bacterium. Lineage (GTDB taxonomy): Bacteria > Acidobacteriota > Vicinamibacteria > Vicinamibacterales > 2-12-FULL-66-21 > JAIVJE01. Next base: position 3,128 of record JAIVJE010000105.1, read on the forward strand.
TCGAACGGCTTAACTTGCAGTCCGAAATAGGATTTTCAGCAACGCGCCTGTTCGCTTGGATCGCCGAACGAACAGATTTATGGGCATTTTCGCGAGTTCTCTCTAAAGAGAAACTTCTAGGATGAGAACATGAAGAAGTCGGGCGCGAGCCAAGACCAGTCGGCATCGGAGGTCATCTCGAAAAGAATCGCCGAACTCGGGGACTGGCGTGGGGAAACCCTCAGCAGAATGCGCAAGCTGATCAAGGAAGCAGACCCCTGACGTCGTCGAGGAGTGGAAGGCAAGTCGAAACCTTCGAAGAAAGCGAAGCCGAGAGGCTCGCTCATTCCTCCGGGCCCATGATCCGGCTCGCCAACGTGTCCCGAACGGTCACCAGCGGCGCGGAGCAGTTGACCATTTTGCACCGGCTGGATGTGACGTTCCCACGTGGCCAATTCGTCGCCGTCGTTGGACCGTCGGGCAGCGGAAAATCCACGCTCCTCTCCCTGGTGGCCGGCCTCGACAGCCCGTCGTCTGGAGACATCTTCCTGAACGACCAGAACATCACACGCATGGGAGAAAACGACCTCGCGGATCTGCGCGGTGCGCTGGTCGGTTTCATATTCCAGTCCTTTCATCTCATTCCGTCGCTGACGGCGTACGAAAACGTGCTGGTGGCGATGGAGCTTGTGGGGAGGAAGGATGCGCGCAGGCGCGCGCACGCGCTCATCGACGAAGTCGGGCTTCACGACCGCGGCATCTCCAGCCAACCGTCAACATCGTTGGCGTGGTCGTGACCGTTCTGCTGGTAACCGCGGTCGGTGTGATCGCCACGTGGGATGTACTGACGAAGAAACCGATCGACACACTGCGCGAGCAGTAGGCGCGCGACGTGGAATCAACCGGCGGCACGAACGATACGCGACAGGGAGACCCGGAAACTGCCCCTGTAGCCGTGCGAACTGACGCTCTGAACCAGGTCCATGAGTCGAGCCCGGCAATCGGCTAAACTCCGGCGATGAATTCATCGCGGCCTGCCGACCTGTCGCACATCAAGACCGTCACCCTGAAACGCTGATGTGTCGAGCGTGATGCCTGGAACCCCTCCAATGACAGGTGACGCCCGTCGGCTGATCGGAATCGGCGTAGCTGTAGCAGTGGCTTACGTGATTGCTGCGAGACTGGGATTCCAGTTCGCATTCGTCGCGGAGCAGGTCACGACCGTCTGGGCTCCGACGGGTATCGCGCAAGCGGCCCTCCTGCTCTGGGGGCGGTCGCTCTGGCCGGCGGTCTGGATCGGCGCATTCGTCGCGAACGCGGGTACAGACGCCCCGCTCTGGACGGCCGCTGGCATCGCAACCGGGAATACGCTGGAGGCCGTTGCCGCCGCGTGGATCCTGCGGCGGCTGCCACACTTCGATCCCACGCTCCGTCGAATCCGCCACGTCGTGGAATTCGTCGTCGTCGCCGCCGTCATCAGCACGACCATCAGCGCCACCATCGGGGTGGCGACACTCTGCGCGGCGGCCGTTCAACCCTGGACTCGTTTCACCGAGTTGTGGACGGCGTGGTGGCTGGGCGATGCGCTCGGTGCACTCGTCGTCGCCCCCGTCATCCTGACGATAGCCCGTGCGCCGGCGGGCTGGTCGCGACGAGAGCGGGCCGAAACGGGCCTGCTGGTGGCGGGCAGCGCAGTGGCGACGCAGATCGTCTTCGGTCAGATTTTTGGTCCGACTGTCGGACATCATCCGCTCGAGTACGTGATCTTTCCTTTCGTGATCGCCGCTGCGGTGCGGCCTGGACAACCGGCGGCTGCGCTCGTCGTACTGGTGGCCTCGGGAGTGACGATCTGGAACACCGTGGGCGGCGCAGGCCCGTTCGCCAGCTCCGAAGTGCATCAGAGCCTGATCCTCCTCCCGGTGTTCATGGGCATGCTCGCCGGTACAGGGCTCCTCCTTGCCGCCGCGATTGCAGAACGAGAGACAGGCGAGCGCCGTCGCACTGCCACGTACGCCGTGGGCGAAGTCCTGGCCAACGCCCCGAATGTGACGCAGGCGGCGCCTGCGCTTTTGCAAGCCATCGGCGAGAACCTCGAGTGGCAGTTCGCTGCGCTCTGGCTCGTGGATCACGATGCCCAGCGGCTGCGATGCCTGACCGTGTGGAGTGACGGCGCACCAGCTACGACGTCGTTCGCGGCAGCGACGAAGGACATGCTTTTTTCATCAGGGGTCGGGCTGCCCGGACGTGTGTGGGCCACGGGCAAGGTGGCATGGATCGAGAACGTTGTTCACGATTCGAACTTTCCCCGTGCAGTATTAGCCAGGGAGGCCGGAATCCACGGCGCGTTCGCGTTTCCGATTTGTCTCGAAGGCAACGTGCTCGGCGTGATCGAGTTCTTCAACCGAACCATTCTCACGCCCGACACGGACCTGCTCCAGACGATGTCGACGGTCGGGAATCAGGTCGGACAGCTCATGGGTCGCAAGAACGTGGAATCCGCGGTCGTTGAGGGACAGCGAGGCACGCGCGCCATCCTGGATACGGCCCTGGACGCCATCATCCTGATGAATCATCGGGGAACGATCACCGAGTTCAACCCTGCGGCCGAGCGGACGTTCGGGTATCGAAGGGAAGACGTGCTCGGTCGAGAGCTGGCGGAGCTGTTGATTCCACGTGAGCTTCGCGAACAGCACCGCGAGGGTCTGGCGCGATACCTGGCAACCGGCACGGGACCGTTCATCGACCGTCGCATCGAAACGACCGGCCATCATGCCGACGGCCACGAGTTCCCTGTGGAAGTGTCCATCACGAGGGTGTCGGACGATGACCCACCCAGATTCACGGGGTTTGTCCGTGATTTGACGGCGCGGGTCGCTGCGGAACGCGAACGGGAGCAGCTCCTGCAGGGTGAATTGAGTGCCCGTCGCGAAGCCGAGGCCGCCAACCGCGCGAAAGATGAATTCCTCGCGACTTTGTCACACGAATTGCGCACGCCCTTGAATGCGATCGTCGGCTGGACGCGGATGCTGCTGGACGGAACGATGGACGAGCGGAGTACGAGGCGGGCGCTTCAGGTGATCGATCGCAACGCGCATCTGCAGGTGCAGCTGGTCGGAGACATTCTGGATGTCTCTCGAATCATCACGGGTGGTCTGCGGCTGGACCTGCAGCCGGTCGATCTCGGCTCTATCATCGGCGCGGCTCTGGATGCCGTTCGGCCCGCCGCGAACGCAAAAAAGCTCCGGCTTCGGTCTCGTCTCATGGCCTCGGCCCGACTCACGGAAGGCGATCCTCAACGGCTGCAGCAGGTCGTCTGGAATCTGTTGGCGAACGCGGTCAAATTCACACAGGTTGGCGGACACGTCGAGGTCGAGCTCGTCGATGCCGGGGACGGCGGCGTTCGGATTCGTGTCCAGGATGACGGTGCCGGCATCGAGCCGGCGTTTCTCCCGCATGTGTTCGAACGTTTTCGCCAGGCAGATGGGTCGGTCAGCCGTGAGCACGGAGGCCTCGGGCTTGGCCTGGCGATCGTTCGACACCTGGTAGAACTTCACGGCGGTACGGTACGCGCGGAGAGCCCGGGACCAGGAAAGGGATCCGCGTTCACTGTGGAGCTGCCGAGAATGGATGCCGATCGAGCGTTAACGTCCTCTGACGAGCAGCAGCAAGCGGGTTCGCGCGACGGATCTGAGCGCAACCAGACAGCCACGCTCGAGGGCTGTCGCGCCCTTGTTGTCGACGACAACGAGGATGCCCGCGAGCTGATCGCGACAATTCTGACCACGGCCGGCGCGCATGTCCAGACAGCGTCGTCAGTTTCCGAAGCGTTGCGGCATTTCGAGGCGTCGCCGCCGGATGTGCTGCTGGCGGACATCGGCATGCCGGGCGCCGATGGGTATGCGCTCATTCGAGAGATACGCAGGCGCGAGGCGCACAGCGGACTGCATCTGTCCGCCGCGGCGATCACGGCGTACGCGGCCAATCCGGATCGTGAGCGTGCACTGGCGGCCGGCTTCGACCGGCACGTGGCGAAACCGATCAGGCCGGCAGCGATCGTCGAGGCCGTGCTCTCCATGCGCGGCGGCGCCGACAAAGCATCTTGACCCGCTCAGCGTTTCTCGCCGACCCCGGCGAACGTGAGCAGGTCGATCATGTGAAACTCACCGGGAACGGGGCCGAGCGACGGCGTGAAGTCGGGCTGCCGGGTCACGTAGGACTGCGGGTCGGCCTGCAGCAGGCCGATGAACACCTCCGCGACGATGCGGCCGCCGACCGGGCCCAGGTGGATGCCCCCCTCGAAGACCTCGGCCTCCTTGAGCACGTAGTACCAGAACGGCGTCGCCCCGACGAACTTCGGATGGATCGGCCGCAGCTCCGCGAGGTCGGCGTGCTCTTGTACTCTGTGAGGTTCTGAGCATGAGCGTGTCCGCGGCTCCAGAGAGTCGCGGATACGGCAGCTGCGTGATCCCGACGTGGTCCGGAAGGCTACGTCTGGTCGTCGACCCGGCCGGCGACACTCGCCACGGTGGCGATGAGCTCGGCCGGATCGACGGGCTTCGAGACGTGCACGAGAGAGCCGGCGCGCAGTGCCCTGGTACGATCCTCGGACCGGGCAAAGGCGGTCAGTGCGATCGTGGGAACTCTTCCGCCCCGGTCAGGTCCTAACGCGCGCACGCGCCTGAGCAGCTCGAACCCGTCAGCGTCCGGCATGCCGATGTCGCTGACGAGCACATCCGGTTTCTGTGCCTCAACCGCCGCCAGTGCGTCACCGGCGGTACCGGCGATGATGACCTCTGCACCGCAGTCCTCCAGCACTCGCTTGATC
>JAIVJE010000106.1 GCA_020200195.1 Acidobacteriota bacterium
CCAGTGGATCACGCCTGGCTGGGACTTACCTGGCATCCCGATGGTAAGCGGCTCTTCTCCTCCGGTGCGGCGCAGAACGTCGTGAACGAATTCGTGTGGAACGGGGAAACACTGAAGCAGGGCCGTCAGCTCGTAATCCGGGCGCCGCTCCTGCGGCCGACGTTCGAAACGCTCAAGGATTCGGGGTTCCTCGGCGGCATCGCGGTGACGCCGTCTGGGGGCCGGTTGTTCGCGGTGCAGGTGTTCAGCATGGCTTTGTCGGCGATCGATGTCGCCAGCGGCAAAGTCGTGCAGACGGCACGGATGGATGCCGAGCCTTACTCCGCACTCGTCTCTGCGGATGGGAAGCTCGTGTTCGTGTCGCTGTGGGGCGGCGCGAAGGTCCTGACCTTCGACGCAACCACACTCGAGCCGAGGGGCGCGGTCGATGTCGGCGAGCATCCCAACGCGATGCTGCAGTCGCGCGATGGCAAGCGTCTGTTCGTCGCCTGCGCCAACACCAATGCCGTCTGGGTGGTCGACCTCGAATCGCAGCGCGCAACGGAACAGATTGGCGTCGCGCTGTTTCCAAAGGCACCACCGGGGACCACACCGAATGCCCTGGCCCTGTCGCCAGACGGTACGACGCTCCTCGTGGCGAATGCCGACAACAACACGGTCGCCGTGGCAGACATCTCGACGCCGGGCGCGACCAAGGTCCGCGGATTCATCCCCACCGGGTGGTACCCGACCGCGGTAACCTTCGATCGCGAAGGCCGCCGTATCTTCGTCGTCAGTGGAAAGGGTCTGTCCCCGGCAGCCAACCCGCGCGGCCCGGTACCCGGAACGCGCGGCGCCGACGGACAGTACATCGGTCAGATGCTGCAGGGCACGCTCTCGGAGATCGCGACCCCGAACGACGCGGAGCTTCAGGCCCTCACGAAGCAGGTGTACGAGGTGACGCCGTACGACGACGCCACGAAGTTGGCGCCCGCGGATGCCCCGGTCGACTCGCCCATCCCAGGGCGCGTCGGGGCCTCGTCACCAATCAAGCACGTGTTCTACATCATCAGGGAAAACCGCACCTACGATCAGATCCTCGGAGATATCCCCGCGGGCAATGGAGACCCGACGCTGACACTCTTCGGCGAAGCCGTTACCCCGAACGCCCACGCGCTCGCTCGCGAATTCGTGCTGCTCGACAATTTCTACGTCGATGCCGAGGTCAGCTACGACGGACACGCCTTCTCGATGGGCGCCTATGCCACCGATGCAGTCGAAAAGATCTGGCCCACCAATTACGGGCAGCGCGGCGGCATCTATCTCAGCGAAGGGGGCGGCGGCCAGCGTAATCCGTATGGCAATCTGTCGGCGCCACCGCAGGGGTACATCTGGGACATGGCGAAGCGCGCCGGCGTCAGCGTGAGAAGCTACGGTGAGTTCGTCCATCGCGATGCGAAGACCGGCAAAGTCGTCGCCAGCGTCCCGGGACTCCAGGGGGTGATCCATCCTGAGTACCCGCCGTACGATCTGAGCATTCCCGACAATAAGCGGGTCGACGTGTGGCTGGCCGAGTTCCGGGAGTTCGAGCGGACGGGCGACCTTCCACGTCTGAACATCATCAGGCTCGGCAACGACCACACTGCGGGGACACGTCCCGGCGCGCCCACGCCACGCGCCATGGTCGCCGAAAACGATGTGGCGCTCGGCCGTGTGGTCGAAGCCATCTCGCACAGCCGATTCTGGAAGGAGTCCGCAATCTTCGTGCTGGAAGACGACGCGCAGAACGGGCCGGATCACGTGGACGCACACCGCGCCCCCGCGTTCGTCCTCAGCCCATTCGCGCGACGGCGGGTCGTCGACAGCACGCTCTATACGACTTCCGGGATGCTTCGAACGATGGAATTGATCCTGGGGCTCGAGCCGATGTCGCAATACGACGCGTCGGCGACGCCGATGTACAACGCCTTCCAGCCGACACCAGTGATGACCACCTATACGGGGTGGCCTGCGCGCGTGCCGCTCGACGAGAAGAACACATCGACGGCGTGGGGTGCGCAGGCGTCTCTGGACATGAATCTGCGGGAAGCGGACCTGGCGCCGGAGCTCGAGCTGAACGAGATCGTGTGGCGGTCCGTACGCGGCGCGAACTCGCCGATGCCGCCGCCGCGGCGCGCGGCGTTCATTCGAACCGCTGAAGCTGATGATGACGACGATGACGGGGTCGAACCCAGGGAGAGAAAAAAACCGCGTTAATCCAGGCAGCCCAACTCCGCCGCCCGTTTCAATGCGATCGCGGCCGGCGGCTCAGCCGGCCACGCCGTGCGGGCGAGGAGTCGTCGGGTCGGTCGAGGACATCGCGAAGGTGCGAATCGCCTTCTCCTCGTTGTCGAACACCTCGAAGATTTTGAGCAGCTGCGCGATACCCAGGACGTGGGACGCGCGCTCACTCGGGCACAGCAGCTTCAACTGTCCGCCGCGCCGCAGGGCATGCAGGTACATTCCGACGAGTGCGCCGACACCACCGCTGTCGATGTAGGTGATGTTCTTGAGATCGACGAGCAGGTGCTTCTGGCCGGCGCCCACGAGCGCGGTGACCTGTTCCTTGAAGACCCGCGCGCCCTCATCGAAGACCAGATGTCCGCTCAGCTCGAGGATCGTGACCCCACCGGCCGCCTGGCGCTGGATGACGTGCAGCGGCGCCATCATGACGCACCTCCAAAGCGCCCCGCGTTTTCGGTTAGGGGGGACGCACCAGATCCGGAGTATACGCCTGTCCGGGCGTCTCGCCCCATTCCTTGCATAGCAACGGTCGATGACCCCCGGTTGGCGGTCTAGTGTAACCAAGGGAGGCAGGCGTGGCGAAACGAGGGTCCAGGAAGACAGCAGCAAAGAAGCGTTCTGGGGCGAAGCGCGCCACCGATCGGGCATCGTCCACGCGGACGAAAGGTCGCTCGACGAAACGTGCCGGCGCGAAGCCGTCAGGCCGGAAAACCGCCCGGCGCAAGAACGCCGCACGTGCTGTCGCGACCCGGTCAGCACGAAAGCGCCCGACGCCGGAGCCGTCCAAGCTCGCGTCGGCCGCAACCGCGGTCAAAGGTGCCGTCGCAGGCGCCGTCGAGGCTGTCGCGAAGCGGCTTCCGTGGACGTCCTCTGAGCCCGACGCCGTCACGCTGCTTGAGACCGATCATCGCCGGCTCGAGGATCTGTTGAAGAAAGGAGAGGAGACTACCGAGCGGGCCGTCAAGGGACGGACCCAGCTGCTCCACACGCTGACCTCGGAGTTGACGGTGCACGAGCTGATCGAAGAGAAGATCCTCTACCCCGCGCTGCGCGCTCACCCCGAAGCCAAGGACATCGTCCTCGAGGGCTACCAGGAACATCACGTCGCGGATCTGATTGTGAAAGAGCTCCACACCGTGCACAAAGACGACGAGCAGTGGGGCGCGAAGTTCAAGGTATTGAAGGAGAACATCGAGCACCACATCAAGGAGGAAGAAGGGGAGATGTTCCGGACCGCCCGCGGCGTCTTCAGCCGCGAGGATCTTCACCAGCTCGGTGTGCGCATGGCAACGATGAAGGCCGAGGTGCAGCGCGGCCGCAGCCGGCCGACTTAACGCGCCGCGGACTACAATCGTAGGAATGCTGCCGGAAGTCGGCGTCCTCACCTCGATGATCACGCCGGCCGTGCTCATCTCGGCGTGTGCGGCGCTGATTCTGTCAACATCAGTCAGACTCGGGCGCGTCGTCGATCGTGTCAGGGCGCTGTCGGATCGCTACGAGGAGATGGCGCACAAGGAGGCGGGGCAGTTCGGCGGAACGCTGCTGCTCGGGTTCGAGTCGACGCTCGCGCTGCGGGCGATCGAACACGAAATGGATTTTCTGTGGAAGCTGGGGCAGCATCATGCGCCTGCGCCGCTGCTCGAGCGGTTGGCGCCGCGGCGCCTCTGGCGCAGGCCGTGGTTCCGCAACAAATAGGGTCGTCATCCTGAACGGAGACTGCGATGAAGTTGACAGAGTTGTTCCTCGGCGAGCTCGATCGGGAGGCCAAGATTACGCGCCGCGCGCTCGAACGCGTGCCGGAAGGGCGCGACGACTGGAAGCCACACGACAAGTCGATGCCGCTGGGCCGTCTGGCGAGTCTCGTGGCGATGATGCCGTCCTGGATCACGATGATGATCGACAAGGACGAACTCGACCTGAACCCGCCGGGAGGTTCGTCCTCCTCTTTTGCGCGCCAATTGCGCACGACCAAGGACCTGATGCAGGCGCTCGACGAAGGCGTCTCGGGTGCGCGAACCGCGCTGCAGCGCACGAGCGAAGAGCATCTGATGAAGCCGTGGCGTCTCCTCGTCGCCGGAAAGGTGGTCGCCGAGCAACCGCGGCACATCATGCTCCGCGATTCCATCAATCACCTCGCACATCACCGGGGGCAGTTGACGGTGTACCTGCGCCTGAACGACGTGCCGGTGCCGGCGATGTACGGCCCATCGGCGGACGACCAGCGATTCGACTGACCGCCCAACGGAGGCGAGCGCGATCGCCTCCGTTGACGGTCATGTGGGCTTCCGGATGATTCCCAGAATTCGGCGCCGCAGCGCTTCCTTCAGCGACTTCCCCACCGCGCCCCGGACATCGATCCGGAACGAAGGATTATCGAGCGAGCCGGCAATCGTCAGCGGCAGCTCCAGCTCTCCCTGCGCATTGCGCAGCCCGGACAGTTCCCGCACGCTGCGAATGGCACTGGCGGTGCGCTCGGGGGACAATACGGCCTGACCGGCGAGATTCAGCGATCGGTCGAAGCCCATGCGGCCAGCCGCCTCGACTCGGACTTCGCGCGCGTGTATGACCAGATCGTCTGTCGTCGCGTGACCGCTGGCGATCGCAAGGGTGGCCGTGAGCCGCTCGAAACGTGTATCCCGTGTGTCTCCTTCCGCGAGTCGGAGCGCGCGGTTGATCGCTGCCAGAAGCGGGAACCGGCTGATGACACCGTTGGTGAC
>JAIVJE010000391.1:0-9641 GCA_020200195.1 Acidobacteriota bacterium
CGCTGAGAATCCCTTGTGACCGGGTGAGTGCGACTCATCCGAAACGCGCCGACTCAGACTACGTAGCGCAGGCGCTCGAACGTCCAGTAAATCCCAAGAAACGCGATGCACATCGACGCTGGCAGGACGATGCGCCGCCGATACCAGATCCGATCGCTACACCAGTAGCCGACTGACAGGAACGCGGCCGCGATGACCGCCAACTGGCCGAGCTCAACGCCGGCATTAAAGCCAATCAGCGCTGTGAGAAACTCTGCCCGCGGGAGTCCTACATCCCTGAGCGCTCCGGCAAATCCCAGGCCGTGAAGGAGTCCGAACGCGAACACCAGGGCGAGGCGCCAGGGTTTCAGATCGGCCAGAAAGACGTTCTCGAGCGCAATGTAGGCGATCGACAGTGCGATGGCGGGTTCAACGATCGATGAAGGCAGCGTCACGAGCCCATACATGCTGAGAGCGAGCGTGATTGAATGCGCGACGGTGAACGCGCTGATCTGAAGCAGGATCGGGCGCAGGCGGCGGCTCAGAAGAACGATTCCCAGTACAAAAAGGACGTGGTCGAGACCTTTCGGAAGGATGTGCGTAAAGCCCAGCACCACGTAACGCCACGCAAGACGGAGTCGCGAGACCTCGGGCGCCGCGGCGTTGAGCGACAAGGGCGTGCTCGTTTGACCCCCTTCCAACCATTCGGTCGTCGGGAGGCCGGATGCCCCTCGACGTGCGATTAACGCGTACGACGTGAAGGTCCATGAGTACTTCCAGCTCAGGTAATGCGCTGAGGGGGGCACATTACCGGCCAGACGAATCGTGGCGACGGGGTTCCCTCCGACCGTACTCGGTTGTGCGACGCTCCACGAGACGGCTGGTTGTACCTGTTGACCATCGAACGCGATCACGACACGCTGCTGGAAGACCGTGTCCAGCTGCTCGAGCCGCTGCCGCAGCGCAGCCGGACCGACCATGTCGGCTGGGGACCCTCCGGACACCGTTTCCAGCTTATCGAGCAGGGAGACGGCGTCGGTGACGACTTCGAGCTCATAGCGACCCTGCTCGAGCAGGACGACGGAGACGCGCGCGGTACCAATCTCGTGTGCGAGGACACGTGCGCCCGTCAGCAGCAGTCCGGCGAAGGCGCCCAGCACGATCGCCGCGGGCGCGCGCACAACCAGAAATCGTCGGCTCGCGAGCATCAGAGACGCGCCGACGCCGGAGGCGCGTTCTCGGGAAGCTGGAACGTGAGCGATGCCCAGAAGCTCGCCCATTGTGCGTCCGCCCCGGCTGGAGCCGCCGTCATGTGAACGGCTTTGATGAGCCACATGCCGGGCTCGGCAAGCCGGAACGTCGCCCGCCCGTCGTTACCCGAGCGCACCGACAGCTTCGCCGAGGGATTTCGTCGGTTGATGGCGACGATGAGCGCGCCGCCGAGCGGCTTATTTTGGTAGATCAGTCGGACCGGCAGCTCCTGGCCCTGACGCAGCGTATAGGGGTTTCGTTCGGCAACCAGTTCGAGGGTGAACCCCAGAGCACGGTCCACTTGCGTGGCGTTCGCCGGTCCCACAGACAGCAGCGCTTTTGCGCAGCGCGCGAACGCTTCGCGCGCGTCCGCATTGGTTTCGTTTCGTTCCGTCCGGAGCGCCGCAACCGTTTCAAGACCCTCCTCGGCGAGATAGTCATTGAACTTCCGCGCTGGAAGCACGACCGAAGTTGGCTTACTCGAATACCCGAGTATCACAATACCGGGAGTAGTTACGCGCAGCAGGCCAGCCGGATCCACGCCGTCGGCGCCCGGGATCGGCTTTGTACTCTCGCGATCCACAGAGATGAAGCGGTCGATGAGCGCAGGGTCCCTTGGGACAGGGTCGCCGACCAAGTCTTGACCGACCCGAAGCCGAACGCCCAGCAGCTTTCCTGCATCCACCAGAAAAGATGACGGCTCGATCCACAGATCGTGCGCAAGTAGCGGCGCGCCCGCCACCATGAAGCAGGACAGTAACGCGATCGCGCGGGAGACGAGGCCGGAGGACAGCTTCTCAGCCTTCGAAGTGGTGTTGAACATGACCGCTCTGACGAAAATGTGCCGGGCCGCGCGCGCGGCGGCCCGGCAACATGAAACGCACAACTACTCTTGATGCACCGGCTTCGGTGAGGGCGACAGCGGCGTGTTCAGGTAAGGGAACGTATTTCGGAACAGCGGGAAGCCCGCGTTTGCGTTCCCCAATGGATCGTACGAGATCGTGGCGTTCGTGATCGCCCCGTCGGTGAGCTTCGGAAACGCGGCCGGATCAGGCGACAGAAGAATCCCCTCGACCACCCGCAGCGCGATGTCGACGACGTCATCACCCGGGCGGCGGCCGTTGGGGAATCCGGCGGGATCTCCGCCGATTACCCCGAGGCGGTTCTGGTCCGCCGGCGCCACGGCCGCAGTGGTCGTATTCAAACGCATCACCTCCGAGGGCGCGACACCCACCGGCTGGTTCAAACCCGGGATCCCCGTCAGAAACACCTGGACGAGGTCGTTCCGTGGCACGGGTAGCGGGGGGACTCCGAACAGCAACTGGATAATGACCGGCAGCGTCGGATGCGTCACATACTCGAGAAACTGCGCGTCACCCGACGGCTCACTGGCGTTGAACTTATCCTTATCTTTGAGTCCAATGACAACCTCATTCACCAGTGGATTCGCGAGCCGCGACACCTGCGTAAACTGGCCGGGAGGCGTGCCTGCGGCGGCGCTCCGCGCCCGTGGGTGGCTCGGCGGCACCCATCCCAGACAATCGTCGGTCGGGACGAATGACGCCGCGGGTCTGGGCGAGGATGGCTGTCCGGCTGGGCACGCCCCGCCCCCGGTCGAGGCGGAGGCGTTGGCTCCAGGGTTGGCGCTGCTGGTACCGCGGGCCTGCGGATGGTTCGGCGGCACCCATCCCTGACAGTCTTGAGTCGGCACGAAATTCGCCGCTGGCTGACGCGCGGACGGCTGTCCCGCCGGGCATGCGGCAGCGTTGGTCCCGTCCGCAGCCGGTTTCCCCTTGCCGGCGCTGGCCGTCGTCCATGCGCCGATGACCGGATCGGCGGTAGCGAGGCATTCGATCGGCACTTCGAGCGCCAGGGTCGTGATGTTCTTGCCGGCCAGGTCGTTTGTTTCGCCGTCCTCGGGTCCGAGAGGATTGGTATTGATCAGGTCAAACACCTCGCCGATGTTGATGACGAACCCTTCCCTGCGCTGACCCACGAAGACGCGTCCGCCGGCGCTGCACCCGGGAATGTTGACGTTGTAGATGTGGCTGTTGGCGTAAGCGTCATACGCTGGTACGGACTTGTCACCGATCCGGTCGACGGGCTTCTTGAACGTCGCGCTTCCAGTCGCGGCGTTCGTGATGATTTCCCGCTGTCCCGTGCGGCGCGGTCCGCGAACGATCGACAGCGTGTAGGTCTCCTCCACATTGAGATTGGCCGTCTCATCTCTGCCAGGACCGACAGGGCCGACGTTGATGAGAGGTACCGGGACGAGCCGGTCCCCCACGGTGAGAGCGAGGTCTTTGCGCGTGTTCTGGAACTGAAACTGAAAAGTCAGGTCCTCCCGGCCGTCGGCGGTGTTGTCGACGTGGATCTCGTAGACCGCGTCCTCGTCCAGCATGAAGAAGTTGGGTCCACCTGCCGGGTCCTGGAGCGGATAATAGTTCGCGAGCAGCGTCACGTAATCAGCTCGTCTGTTCTCGTAGCTGCGAAACATGTAGAAGTCTGTGCCATCGAGTTTGGGCGTCTTCGTGATTCCCGGCGCCTCCCGATGGCTCGATGCCTGACTGACCAGCCCCGCCGCTGCCAAAATAACGGCGGTGAGAGTTCCTTTCCCGACCTTATACATATATCCTCCGATAATCTTGTCCACGCGCTTGCTAACATCATCACTACGCGCCAGCCGCGCTCGTGGATGTGGCCCCCCGGAACGGGGCACGGCTGCCGCTTCGCAAATGGCCATGGCCGGGCTTGTGACGGTCGAAGGGACCTGAGCCTCAGGTGCGCTGCGATTCATGCGCCCCCAGGCGTGAGTGGCGAACGTTGTGCCTGCTCGCACAGGCTGTGTCGGAATATCGCAGCGATGCTTGACGACATCCTGATCACCGCGGAGTTACCCCGCCGCCCGGCCGGATCACGCGACCTCGAGGCCGAAAACACGGCGTTCAGGGATGTCGCACGCGCGATGGCACACGACCCCGCGTCGTTCCTTCCGAGATTGCTCGAGGCGGGTCTGAAGCTCGGCGCTGCCGGGACTGCTGGCGTCAGCCTCCTCGAATCGGGGCCTGACGGCGGCAGCATCTGCCGCTGGGTCGCGCTGGCCGGCGAGTTGCGCGACTGGCAAGGAGGCTCGAGGCCGATCGAGCAATGCCCGTGCGGTGTCAGCTGTGACCGAGGATCGCCGCAGCTGTTCCGTCAGCCCGGTCGGCATTTCCCGTACCTGCAGTCAGCGTCTCCCGAGATGCTCGAAACGCTCGTGCTGCCTTTCCGGGGCGGCGACCGCATCCTCGGCACGGTCTGGATCGTGTCGCACGACCTAACAAGGGAATTCACCCTGGCCGACGTGAAGCTGATGTCCGCGGTCGCGGAGTTCACGGCCGCAGCCCTCGTGCTGATGAACAGCGAACGACGAGCCCGCAGCCTGATGCAGCGCGAAGCCGAAGCGCGTCGAGCGGCCGACAACGCCAATCGCCTGAAGGATGACTTCCTCGCGACCGTGTCGCACGAATTACGAACGCCGCTGAACTCCATCCTGGGATGGGCCGAGCTGCTGACGGCAGGCGGCCTTGATACGGCGGACGCGCAGAACGCAGCGCGCAGCATTCATCAGAACGCCATTCGCCAGTCACGGCTGGTGGAGGACCTGCTCGATACGTCTCGCGCCGCGGCAAATTCCCTCGAGCTCGAGTTCGCGCCTGTGGACATCCGCAACATCGCAGGTGATGGGCGATGCGGAACGACTCCAACAGGTCGTGGGAAACATTTTGCACAACGCGCTCAAGTTCACGTCAGGAGGCGGCACGGTCAAGGTGGAGTTGACATCCGAATCCGGTGTGCTGAATGTACGCGTGAGCGATACGGGAGCTGGAATAGAGCCCGCATTTCTCCCGCACGTGTTCGACCGTTTTCGCCAGGGCGACCGGGCCACCATCCGCAGGCACGGCGGCCTCGGACTCGGTCTCGCAATAGCGCATCACATCGTCACCGGACACGGAGGAACGATCGCCGCGGCCAGCCCCGGCCCTGAGCGCGGAACCGTGATCACGGTGACGCTGCCAGTCACGGATGCGGTTACGTCCACCCCGATGCCTACGACCACTGGCGGCGGCCTGCCGTCTATTCGGGGCACTCGGGTGCTCGTGGTCGATGACGACGAGGACACGCGGGAGGTGACCGCAGCGATACTGCAACAACACGGCGCGCAGGTGCTGACCGCCGGGTCGACCGAGGAAGCGCTGGATCTCCTCAGCGAGTGGACACCCGACGTCGTCCTCGCGGATCTGGCGATGCCTGTGGAGGACGGGTTCGGACTCATCAAGAAGCTTCGGGCTCGGGAAACACACGCGCGGGTTCGTCTCGCGGCAGCCGCGTTTACCTCCGAGGCAGGCGAGGCCGCGGTAAGCCGTGCGCTGGCCGCGGGGTTCGACCTCCACCTCAGCAAGCCGGTCACTGCGGCGACTCTAGTCGCCGCAATCGAAACGTTGACATCCGGAAAAACCTCGACGTGACTGCTCGTGTCGCAAACGGTACCCGCCTTGCAGACGGTCGGTGGTGCCGTCCTCTGGTCGTGAGCTGTCAGATTCTCAACTCGTACGTCGGATCGTCACACAAGATCCCCACGCAGTGCACGAGCTCTACGATAGGCACGCAGCCGTCATATTCTCGTACGCGTATCGGATAGCCCGCGACCGCGCCCTCGCAGACGAAGCGACCCAAGATGTGTTCATTCAGGCCTGGCGCGACGCCAGCCGCTACGACGAAACGCGGGGGACGGTGCGCGCCTGGCTCCTCGTCATCGCCAGGGGTCGAACATTGGATCGGCTGCGCGCGCGAAGTGTTCGGTCGCGCCTGGTGGCGCATCCAGAAGTGTGGCCGCCATACGGCTCGTCTCCAGAAAGCGGCGCAGTGGCCGACCAACAGAAGACGGTCATCGCCGGTATCCTCGACTTTTTGCCCTCTGCTGAACGCCGCGTGATGGAGCTCGCGTTTTACGAGGGCCTGACGCACACCGAAGTGGCGCAGTTGGTCGAACGCCCGCTCGGCAGCGTAAAGACGCAAATACGCCGGACCCTTCGACTGCTCCGTGCGGCGACCGAAGAAACCGCGGCCAGGCCTTTCGACTGGCTTCCGCGTTGGACCAAAGGCGAGCCCTCGTCCCGAGAGCCGCTCCGCGGCGCCAGCATCCTGATCGTGGACGATGAGGCGGATACGGTAAAGCTGCTGACACTGGTGTTGAGACGAGCCGGGGCCGCGGTCTTGTCCGCCTCGTCTGCGACACAGGCGTTGAAGAGGTTGGCCGCAGTCTGGCCGGACGTGCTGGTGTCTGATCTGGAAATGCCCGGCACGGACGGATGCGAACTGCTCACGCGTGTGCGTGAACTTCGCGACTGGGACCGGAAACTGCTCGCTGTGGCGTTTACGGCCCACGGCGAGGAGCACGATAGGCGGCGAATCGCAGGGGCGGGGTTCGATCTGCATCTGAAGAAACCCGTTCGTCCGGCAGTTCTGGTTCGACACCTCGTTGCCTTGCGGCAGGCCCGCATGGAGTTGCGCACCCAGTCCGGCGCGGCGTAGCCCAGCTCTGCGATAGAGGCAATCGTACGATCCCCCGTCTCGTCATCTCTGAATTCAGAGGTCATGGCTCCCGCGTAATGCCGGAGACAGCCAAACGCAGTTCCGGAGGAACCAGAGATGTCCGACAAGACCAGAGCCCTGCACGACCTCGTCCATAACTCCGTCAGCCGACGGGAGTTCGCCCGCCGGACCATCAGCGGGAGTCTCGAGGGGCGCTCGCCATGGGAGGCGCCGCCGAGGTGTTTGCCCAGAGCATCACAGACGACGTGCGTTCGAGGACTTTGGGGTCAGCGCATACGCCGGGGCCGCCAAACTCATCGACAATGCGAACATACTTGAAGCCGCCGCCCGCATCGCCCTGACGGAAGGACAACATGCCGGCCTGTTCCGATACCTCATCGCCGTGGCGAACACGGCGGTCACACCGGTCGACAATAAGGACGTGCCGCCGCTGGGTTCTCCAGCTGGGCGCCTGTTTCAGGTCGACGGTAATGGATTGAGCACCGTACGAACGGCGTCTGAGGTCCTGAAAGTCTCGTATGGCGGCGCCAGTTCCGGAGGCGGCTTCTTCCCCAACGGAGTCAACGGCGACATCACCAGGGCCTGACGTCGCCGATTCGTCACCGCTACTGCCACCAACACGCCACAGACGAGCCCGCGGACCAGCCAGTATTTCAAAATGGCCTCCATTGTGTGGTGCGGTCATGTGCTCGACCCTGTGCATGACCAGCAGCTTCATCCCGTCGTCTTCAATGCATGAGGCAAACCCACCGGGAGTCAGGGTCAAACTGCTATACGCGCGAGGACCTGACATGGGATTGCCCGATGCACGTCAGAAGGTGAATCGAGGAGCCCGACAAGTAACGTGGCCGGCCGGCGCCATCCAACAGATTGCGCGGGTGCGACGGATCCGCTCAGCCAGCTTGCAGGTGAACGGAACGTCACCTCCGATTGATGAGACCGGCGCACACGCGGAGCAACTCGGATTGATGCACCGGCTTGGCGACGTGCATCTCGAAGCCCGCTCTCAACGCGCGGTTTCGGTCTTCGGCGCGCGCGTACGCGGTAAGGGCGACGGCAGGAACTCGTCCGCCCTTAGCCGGCGGCAACGTCCGGACTTGCCGAATCAGCTGGTACCCGTCCTGCACCGGCATGCCGATGTCGCAGACGATCAGGTCAATTGCCTGATTGCTCAGTACTGCCAGCGCTTCGGCCGCCGATGCCACGGTGATGACCTCGGCGTCTCGTCCGGCGAAAATTCGCTAATTCAACCCGCGCGCATCGGGGTCATCGTCCACTACCAGGATCCTCACACCGTTGAACATCAGCTCTGTCTCGGGAGGCGACGGGTCGACGACGTCGAGGCGGCCGGCCGGCGCCAGCGGAAGCGACACGGTGAACTGCGCGCCGAGGCCTCTCCCTGCACTGCTCGCACTGACCGTTCCCTCGTGAAACTCGACCAGCTGCTTGACGATACTCAGGCCGATACCGAGACCTCCATGCGCTCGCGTAATCCAGCCGGGCATTTCGTCCGATGGCCGACAAGCCATCTTTCAGCTGTTCTTGATCGACCCTATCGTCGTCGAGGAACTCTGACCAGCCGAGGATGCTGTTGAGTGGCGTCCGAAGCTCATGGCTCAGCGTCGCAAGGAACTCGTCTTTCATCCGGTTCAGTCGCTCAGCCTCTCCTCTAGCCACTCGCTCCGCTTCGAGGAGATGCGCGTTCTCCTGCTGCAGGTCCCGCTGCTCGGCCAGCAGCCGCTCGAGCTGCCGTTCTGCCGCTTTACGAGTGGTCACGTCCCGGGTCGATCCGGCGACGACGTCGAGCGTACCGTCCTTCGCGCGGACCGGCGAGAAGATGTACTCGTAGAACCCTCCTGCGCCCGTCGGGCTCGTATAAGGTGTTTCGTCCCTGAGTACCTGTCCCGTGTCGAAGACCTGCTGAATCTGGCGGTGGAGCTTGCTCGCCAGTTCTTTCGGATACTCGGGCTCGAAGAAGTTTTTCCGACGGCATCTTCGAGCGTCAGTCCCCAGAGGGCGAGCAGTGCCTGGTTCGTGAAGACGAACCGGCCATCCTTGTCGAAGATGTAAGCGAAATCGGTGATGGACGACAGGGTCGTGTCGAAGAGACGGGCCTGCTGTTCTACTTTCGCGGCGAGTTCAAGCCGGCCTTCTTCTGCCCGAACGCGATCGGTGATGTCGAGCGCGACACCCGGGAGTCCACGAACTGTGCCGTTCTGGTGCCGCTCGGGACGGCCTCGCGCGAGCACACACCGCATCGACCCGTCCGCCAGAACAACTCGGTACTGCATTTCATAGGGCATTCCGTCTCGAAGGGTCGCGGCGATTGCCTGTTCCACACGACGGCGGTCGTCAGGATGGATCACGCACATGAAGTCGGCGATCCGCGTGCCTATCCCCGCGTCGGCCGAGAGGCCGAAAATGCGGGCAAGATTTCGGTCCGCGACGACGCAATCGTTCACGGAATCCCACAACCATGTGCCCACCTCGCCGGCAGCCAGCGTGAACTCGAGACGCGCTTGCGCATCGGCCAACTGCGCCTCCGCCGCCTGGACCCTCGCGTTGGTCAGCTGCAGGCGTTCTTCGCTTGCGACGAGAGCCGCGGCGTCATGTTGTCGCTGGCCGGCATGCGCCCGTTCGCGGAGGACGGTAGCCGTGACATCCTCAACCTGTTGGATGATGTAGAGAACCGTCTCTCCGGACCCCAGCACAGGCGTGTTCAACGGACTCCAGTAACGTTCCTCGAACGTGCCGTCAGGTCGTCGAATGTCGTACTTCTGAATCGGCATCTTGTCCGCCGTCCTGCCCGTGAGCAC
>JAIVJE010000391.1:9798-14498 GCA_020200195.1 Acidobacteriota bacterium
TCCCAGCCCAATCGGATGCATCCATCTGTCTGTGGCGAGCCTACCCGGCACTCGCCGCCTGTTGATGGGTGGGCGCCGGATGGGCTATGCGAAACACTCGTGCATGGGCTTGGCCGTATGGGCAAGCGCTGCAACCCGTGCCACAAGCAGGGATGGCCGAATGGGCTTTGGATTATGCAGAGTGAAGCCAGCTCGCGCAGCGCATTCGGCGTCAGCAGGACTGCCGTGCGCGGTGAATGCGATCGCGGGTAACCGCCTCGCACGAACGTCGGCGAGGCGCCGAACGCGATCCAGCAACTCATAGCCGTCCTCACCAGGCATTTCGATATCGGTCAACAGGACATCCGGGGGGGTGACACACACGCGCTTGAATGCCTGCTCTGCGGAGTCGGCGGCCATCACCGTGGCGCCCGCTCGCTGAAGAACGAGCGTCAACAGCCGCAGAGTGTCCGCATCGTCATCCACGACGACGACGCTGATATGGTTGAGGGCGGCTGTCATCGAGGCGTTGGTAGAACGTTCCGGCCAGCACTGCCACGTGAACGGACGTGCCCCGGGAGCCGTGATCGCCGCGCGGACCAGTCGTAAAGCCCTTCGCAGACGGGTCTTGACCGTTCCGAGGGGATCCCCCAGGCCGCTCGGCGATCTCGGCGTGCGAGAGGCCTTGGCGGAAGGCGAGTGCCATGAGGCGCCGATCCTCCGGAGCAAGAACTGCCAGCACCGCCTCGACTTCGGCTTGCTGGCTGCGCTCGATGGAGTCCAGGGGCGGGTCCGCACCCACGTGCGGTCGCCACGCGTCCGAACGTCTGAAGACAGCGAGCCGTGCATCGCGCGAGCGAATTGAGCGAAGACGATCCAGCGCTCGCGCGCGTGTGATCACGAGGAGCCACGCGCGCACAGACCCGCGATCGGGGTCGTACAACTCCGCATCGCGCCACGCCTGTAGAAACACGTCCTGCACAACCTCTTCGGTCAGCAGCGGATCGCGAAGGATGCGGTGGGCGAGCGAGAACGCCACCCTCGCGTAACGGTCATGGAGTTCTTCGATCGCCGCACTTCCCCGCTGGCGGATGCGACAGATGAGGTCGACTTCGCTGGTGACATCGGGAGCGTCGCTTAACACAGCCGCGCCCGATGGCAATAAACGGACCGCCTGCGGAAGTATCCCAGGCCAACGTCCCCCATCCAAACGCTCCGTCACACCGTAGTCAATAGGCGTAGGGACCGGGGGTGTGATTACCCGGCTTTGGACATCGACGCGAGTGGCACAGCAATATCGGGGCGGTCTGTGATGAGTGCGTCCGCCCCCCAGTCGAGGAGCCGGCGCATATCCGCGGCATCGTTGACCGTCCACACCTTCACTGGAAATCCCGCCCGGTGTGCGTGCCTGATGAACCGTGGCGAAATGATCCGCGTCGGGCCTGAGCATTCGGGGACCTGGAACTCACAGTACGCTGCGCGGCCGAGCGGCCACCCGACCCACGACCGGTACAGCGCCCATCGAATCTCGAGCGCGGCGGCGCCAGTTCGAACCCGCGGCTCATAAGCCCTTGCCGCCCGGAGCGGCCGTCGATAGAACGAGCCGAGCGCCACACGATCCATAGATTGCGTCTCACGGAGCACATCAACGGTTCGCCGCCCCAGCTCGCCGTCGTTGACTTTCAGCTCGATGATCATCGGCACGTCCGGATAGCGCTGCAGGATGCTGTGCAGCGTCGGGACGCCCAGGTTGTGCCCTCGGAACGGGAACGCGTCGGCCGGCATCTCGCGTGCGCCGCGACCAATCGCGGGAGCGTCTACGGGGCGAAACCAGAAACCCGCGTCCGTGCGGGCAAGCTCGTCGGCCGTATGCTCCGCGAGGCGGCCGCGGCCGCTGCTGGTCCGCTCGAGCGTGGGGTCGTGATGAACGACAACGATTCCGTCGCGGGAGAGATGGACATCGAGCTCCAACCCGTCGGCCCCCGTTGCGAGGCCGTGATCGAAGGCGGCCACCGTGTTCTCGGGGCGCAACGCCGCTCCGCCGCGATGCGCGTAGACGAGGGGGCGCCCGGCGTGAAGAGGAACCAAGCACGCCATTTTAGTCGGTTCACGGTAAGATGCCTTATGTCCGCGCAGTCGCAGCCCTCCACCGTTTTAGAACTTCGCACCGCCGTCGCAGCAGGCCGCGTACCTCGCAGGCCGGTCAAGGACGAGATCCGGCAGAACCTGATCGCGCGGTTGAATGACAAGGCGCCGCTTTTCCCAGGCATCATCGGCTTCGACGACACGGTGGTGCCACAGATCGTCAACGCGATCCTCTCGCGGCACAATTTCATCCTGCTCGGGCTGCGCGGTCAGGCGAAAAGCCGCATCCTGCGGGCTGTGACCACGCTCCTGGACGATGTCATTCCCGTCGTGCCCGGATGCGAAATCCACGACGATCCGCTGGCGCCGATCTGCGCGGCATGCCGCGCGCGCATCCGCGGGGAGGGCGATGCGTTGGCGGTGGAATGGCTGCCGCGCGAGGCGCGGTACGTCGAAAAGCTGGCCACGCCAGACGTCACGATTGCCGACATGATCGGCGATCTCGACCCCATCAAGGCGGCGCGCGCCGCGCTGCAGCTCTCCGACGAGCTGACGATGCACTACGGCCTGCTGCCGCGGGCCAACCGCGGCATCTTCGCCATCAACGAGCTGCCGGACCTGGCCGGGAAGATTCAGGTCGGCTTGTTCAACATCCTGCAGGAGGGGGACGTGCAGATTAAGGGCTACCCCGTCCGCCTGCCGCTCGACGTGATGATGGTGTTCAGCGCGAACCCCGAGGACTACACGGCGCGCGGAAAGATCATTACGCCGCTGAAAGATCGGATCGGGTCCGAGATTCGCACGCACTACCCGGTCGCGCGGCATCATGCGCTGGCGATCACACGGCAGGAGGCCTGGCTCGACCGCGCGTCGGAAGGCCGCACCGTGGACATTCCTGAATTCGTCCGCGAGGTGGTCGAGGAGATCGCGTTCCAGGCGCGGCAGGATCAGAAGATCGACAAGCGGTCAGGAGTCAGCCAGCGGCTGCCGATCTCGCTGCTCGAGAACGTCGTGTCGAACGCAGAACGGCGCGCGCTGCTGGCCGGCGAGCGCGTGATCTCGCCGCGCGTCACTGATATCTACGCGGCGCTGCCAGCGATCACGGGCAAGTTCGAGCTCGAGTATGAAGGGGAGCTGCGCGGGGCGGACAACGTGGCGCGCGACATCATCCGCGCAGCGGTGGGCACCGTCTTTACCGGTTACGTAGCCGGTGCGGACCTCCAGCAGGTGACGGAATGGTTCGACCTGGGCGGCAACCTTCAGGTGGACGATACGCTGCCCGCCGCGGAGCTCCTTGCGCGGACGCGGGAGGTGCAGGGCCTCCAGGAGCTGGCGCGCCACACCGGCGTCAAGGCCGGCGCCCCGCCGCCCGTGCTCGCGTCCGCCATCGACTTCGTGCTCGAAGGGATGTACGCACACAAGAAGATCAGCCGCTCCGATGAGTGGCAGTATCAAGGCGCCGAACCCGCGCGCCGAACGCCCCGCAGCGTGGCACCAGAGGCGACCATCGATCGCGACATCCCGATGCCCGGCAACAAGAAGAAGTATTACAACTGATATGCGACGTCCAACGTGCACGTCGCGTCGCACCTCGCACGTCGCAGCGCCTCGCACGTGGCACATGGCACGTCGCACCGCACATTGAACAGTGCACGTTGAACGTTGAACGTCCGTGAGTCCATGAAATACCGCTACTCCAGATTCACCGGCGACGAGCTCGACGGCCTCGACCTCGAGGAATTGCTGTCGAAGCTGTCCGACCTGCTGCTCTCGAGCGGCTTCGACAGTCCGTACGGGCTCCCCTCGGAAGACGATGGGATGTCGGGACATTCCGCGCAGTCGCTGCACGATGCGATCCTCGAGGCGCTGCTGAACGGCGGCATGCTGTCGGAGGAGACCCTCGAAAAGCTCCTCGGAAAGGACTGGCAGGACGCGGAGGACGCGGAGGCGCGGCTCGATGCGCTGATCGAGCGCATCATCGAGAAGCTGCAGCAGCAGGGTTACCTCACCGGGGCGCCCGATCTCGAGAGGGAACGCCGTGAGCGCCAGCAGGGCCAGGGTGGCGGCAACGGTCCGGATGCGCCGTTCCGATTCGAGATTACCGACAAGAGCCTGGATTTTCTGGGGTACCGTGCGCTGCGCGATCTGCTCGGCTCCATCGGCAAGAGCAGCCTCGGACGACACGATACCCGCGAGATGTCCACCGGCATCGAGACGAGCGGCGCCGCGAAGGCCTACGAGTTCGGCGACACGATGAACCTCGATGCCAGCGGCACGATCCTCAATGCCGTGGTCCGTGCGCGAGAAGCCGGAACGGCATCGGGGGGGCCCATCGAGGTCGACTACCAGGATCTCATGGTGGTGCAGGGGGAATATCAGAGCTCCTGCGCGACGGTGCTGATGCTGGATTGCAGTCACAGCATGATTCTGTACGGCGAGGACCGGTTCACACCCGCCAAGCGGGTCGCGCTGGCGCTCGCCAACCTGATTCGCCTGCAGTATCCGGGTGACGCGCTGAAGGTGGTTCTCTTCCACGATTCCGCCGAAGAGATCCCGCTGAGCCAGCTCGCGCGCGTCCGTGTCGGCCCCTACTACACGAACACCCGCGAAGGACTGCGCCTGGCGCACCGCCTGCT
>JAIVJE010000107.1 GCA_020200195.1 Acidobacteriota bacterium
ACCGAGCTATGGGCACTCATCAGCAACTCCTCGGGCTTACTGCATCGAACGCGGCCACGTCGGGTTCGTGAACCGCCTCGACGACCACGAACAGCGTCTGAAGCGCATCGAGAAGAAGTAGTCCCTCTTTCCTGCCGCCCTCCCCCGCTCCCAGAAGTGCGAACAAAAGGCGTATGACCTAGCCTGTCACGACCTGTGACTATCCTGCGCGTAGCCGCCTTCGCGCCGTCCCAACGGTTCGACCGCTTCGGCGAGCTAAAGGAGAATTACGTGGCGCGCAACGCGGAGCTCGTTCGGCAGTGGGAGATCCTTCGCGCGATCGATGGCGCCCGCACTGGGATCGCGATCGCCAAGCTCGCAGCCGATCGCGACGTGCACCCGCGGACGATCAGGCGTGACATCGATGCATTGGGACGCGCGGGGTTCCCGTTGTATGACGAAAAGGTCAACGGCACGTCGATGTGGAAGCTTCGTGCGAAGCCGTTTCGGAGCCTCGAGCACGCGGGCATGGGCGTCACCGAGCTCGGGGCGCTGTTCTTCGGCCGCTCGGTCCTGACGGCACTGACCGGCGCGATCTTTGAGAGCGACGCCGATCGGGCGCTGATGAAAGTCGAACGCGCGATGCCGGTGGCGAGCCGGAAGTTCACGGAACAGCTGCCACGCGTGTTGAACGCGAAGAAGAACGGACGCAAGAAGCAGGACGAGAGGAAGCTCCGCGACGTCGCCACGCGGGCGCTCGATGCCATCACGCGGCAGCGGTGCGTCACGATGCGCTACTCGTCTATTTCATCGGGGAGGACAAAGGACTACGCGATCGAACCCGAACGGCTGTCGTATGCGGACGGCGGGGTCTACCTGACCGCCTGGGTGCCGGAGTACGGCCAGCTCCGCACCTTCGCAATGGAGCGGATCGAAACGCTCGCGTTGACCAACGACCGCTTCGAGCCGCGGCCGCTTCCAATCGAACCGTTCACGAACTCGCTGGGCGTGCACACCGGCCCGGCGGAAGAGATCATGATCGAGTTCACCAGAGATGCGGCCGATTACGTCCAGACTCGCGAATGGCACCGATCACAGCAAATCGAAGAGCGGGAAGACGGCGCCATCCTGCTGCGCCTCGATGTGTGCAACGACCTGCCGCTGCGTAGCTGGATCCTCAGCTTCGGCGCGCAGGCGCGGGTCATCGCGCCGGCGTCGCTCGCTCAGGACATCCTTGCGCAGCTTCAACAGGCACGCGACGCGTATATGCCTCGAGTGACGTTCGACAGTTTGCAATCCGCAGCTCGCAGCCTGCAGCCCAGGAAGGCCTCCTGACTTGGCAGCCCGACGCGCGCGGGGTACACTGCCCCATGCAGGTTCGACGTGACGATCCCTTGCGCGATCCTGTCGTCGAAGCCTATAAGAAGGACATCGACCGGACGTTGCTGCGGTCGAACCTTGCGTTGTCGCCTGAGGACCGCATTCGGAAGCTTCAGGACTTTGTGCGGCTGATGGTCAGCCTGCGGGAGGCGGGACGCAGGCTGGATCCGTGAAGCCGACCGATTTCGAAGGGTTGCTTCGACGCCTGCTCCAGGACGGTGTGCAGTTCGTCCTGGTAGGCGGCCTGGCTGCCACGGTGCACGGGTCGGCGCGATCGACATTTGACGTCGATATCGTGTATTCGCGCTCCCGCGAAAACATCGAGCGGCTCGTTCGCGCGCTCGCCCCCCTTCAGCCCTACCTGCGCGGCGCTCCACCAGGACTTCCGTTCCGTCTTGACGTGGAAACCATCGAGCGCGGCCTCAACTTCACCCTCGAGACAACGCTTGGTGACCTCGACCTCCTGGGCGAGGTCACAGGCGGCGGCAAATACGAAGAACTGCTGCCTGGCACGGTCGAGATCGAGTTGTTCGGGTATCACGGTCGCGTGGTCACACTGTCGAAGTTGATCTTTCTGAAACGGGCCGCCGGACGTCCGAAGGACAACGATGCGCTCGCCGAGCTCGAAGCGCTGTTCGAGGAGTCCAATGGATCGGCCTGAATCGCGCCGCGCATCGAAAATGGAGGATGCTGGATGGACGGCGACCTTGAGAATCTCGATCGGGAACAGCTCATTGCCGAGATCAAACGACTGCGCGCGGGCATCCGCGAGCATCGCGACAGCTCCGGTTGGGCATTAGGCGTTGGGCATTAGGCTTTGGCCAAGCCGTACCCAAAGCCTAAAGCCCAAAGCCTAAAGCCCGTCTCACTTGTTCCCCGGCGACCAGTTCTGCACGATCAGAATACTCGGCGGCCGGCTCGCGGCGGTCGGCGAGCGCGGGACGATGAACTGCGTGTCGTCGAGCGATCGATCGAATCCCGACGCGGGATACACGCCCGCAGGGATCCGCACGTTCGGCGCACCGGCACTGAACGACCCGGTCAAATCCTCGATCTGGGCGATCCGGTGGAGATCGTCCGCGACGTAAATCCGATCCCCTTTGGCGCCCCATCGTGGCGAGCCCGAGTAGCCTGGGAACACCTCCCACTTACCCTCGCCGCTCGGGAATCGCGTGACATACACGGTCGCAGTCCCCGCCTGGGACGACTCGTACGCCGCGAAGCGTCCATCGGGAGAGATGTCGGCGTTACGCTGCTGCCGCTCGGCAACGACGAACGGCCTCGGTTCGGCGGTCAGGCGAGTCGTCAGCCCCGCGGCGCCGATCTCGACGACCCACAGATCGAAGTCAGCCGCCGCGTGACGCGCGCGCGAGAAGACCAGCAAGCGCCCATCCGGCGAGACCGCCGGATGAGTGGCGCGTGGTCCCTCGATCAGCACCACGCGCGCACCGCTCCCGTCCGCGCGCCGGGCGCAGATCGTGTCGCCGCACTGATAGACGACGAACTGGCTATCGGGCGTCCAGGACGGAAAGTTGTCGCCGCCGGACTCGAACGTCAGCCGGCGGTCCGTGCCGCGCGCGACGTCGAAGATCCAGATATCGGTCTCGCCGCTCGCTCCATCCGCGGCGGCGATGAACCGCCCGTTCGGCGAGAGCCGCGGGTAGTGCGCCGCCACGTTGGCCTGTCCGAATGTCCGGAGGGTTTTGCCGCTGCGGTCGATCCACGTCAGCCGCAGGTCCGCGTCAAGCCCGCCGCCAGACAGCATGACCAGCGTGCCGTCGTGCGCGGTGCTGGGCTCGCGCGCGTCGGGGGCGATGAGGAACGCCTCACCCGTGGTGTGCAGACTGGTCAGAGAGAACGGCAGCGCCCAGACGTCCGAACCCTGCCCGTACAGAATATGTCCCGACGGCGAGTACGCTGGACGAAAGATTGGTCCGCGTGAGGTGAACAGCGGCGTACGTTTGCGGTCGCGCGGCGTGAACCGTTCCATGCGCCACCCGGTTCCCTCGCTTGGAAGCAGATGCGACAGGAAGATCAGCCCGCGGTCGCCCGGCAGGCGAGTGACGTTGTGGAAGTCGGTCTCCTTGGCGGGATCGATGTCGAGAAGCGAGCGGGCGTCGCCCCCCTGCTCCGGTACCTCCAGCAGCCCCGACCCACCGGTCGTGAACACGATGCGGCCGTCGTCGAGCCAGGCGGCGCCGCCGGATGCGGTGAACTCCTGAGGGACTCGCCCAAGCGGGAGCGCCGGGCCGCCGGCAGCCGCGACTTTCCACAACTGTCCGCGCGCTTGAAAGCCGACCCATGCGCTGTCGGGTGACCAGAACAGCGCGTGGGCACCTCGACTCCCGGGCAGCTCCGCCGATGCGAATTCGTCGAGCTTTTGAAGCCACACGCTGTCAGCCACGATCATGGCGACGGCGCGACCGTTCGGCGAGATGACGGCGGAAAAAGGCGCCGCGTCGCCGGGCGTCGGGATCGCGAATCGTCGAACAGGCGGTTCGGCGGGCGCGCGGAGCTGCCACACGACGGCTCCCGTCGCTGCCGCCAGGGCGAAGGCCAGTGCCGTGGCCAGCCACCAGAACATGCGCGCTTTCGCAGCCGACGCGACTGCTCCCGTCGCAGGCAACGTGGGCGCCGACAGCGGTTGATCGAGCGCAATGCGCGCTTCCCCGATGTCGCGCAGGCGACGTTTGGGATCGCGCTCGAGACAGCGCGCGAGAAGCACGCGCACGCCAGCCGGCGTGCCGGGCGGCCGCTCCGAGAGATCCGGCTCGCGTTCGATGACGCGGGCGAGCGTCTCGGCGACGGTGTCCGCTCGGTAGAGCGAGCGGCCGGTCAGCAACTCGAACAGGACGACGCCGAACGCCCAGATGTCGGCGCGCTTGTCGATGGGCTTCCCTTTCGCCTGCTCCGGAGCCATGTAGGCCGCCGTGCCGAGAATCATCCCAATCTGCGTCCCTGCCTCGCTGAAGCCTTGGCGAAGGCGGGCCGGGGAGGTCAACGTCGGCGAGTTCATGACGTCCGCCGCCGCGCCGACGCCTGCTGGCGCCAGCGCTTTGGCCAGACCGAAGTCGAGCACCTTCACCGTCCCGTCGTCGCGGACCTTGACGTTGGCCGGCTTCAGATCGCGATGAATGATCCCGCGCTCGTGCGCGGCTTCGAGCGCCTCGGCGATCTGCCGTGCGATGGGCAGCACCTGGTCGAGCGGGATCAACCCGCGCGCGAGGACCTGCGCGAGATCCTCGCCTTCGACCAGTTCCATGACGAGCGCGGTGGCTGCTCGATGACGCCATGGACCTGCGCAATGTTGGGATGATTGACGGCCGCGAGCGTTTTGGCCTAACGCTCGAATCGCGCGAGGCGGTCGGGATCCGCCGCGAAGAGATCCGGCAGGACTTTGATCGCGACGTCGCGATCCAGCTTCGTATCGCGCGCGCGATAGACCTCGCCCATTCCGCCGGCGCCCAGCGGTGCGACGATCGTATAGGGCCCGACGCGGGTGCCGACGCCTAGCGCCATTGGGTCGCGATCATTTCTGCTCCAGCATCCAGATGTCGGAATCCAGCAC
>JAIVJE010000108.1 GCA_020200195.1 Acidobacteriota bacterium
TGGCCGAGCGTATCGTTGTACCACTTGAAGCTGCTGATATCGACGACGCCGACACCGCACCAGCGGACGCGTTGCTCGACCGCGAGAAACGATTCAACGCGCTCCATGAACCAGTCGAAATTGAGGAGCTTCGTTTTCGGGTCACGGTGCGATTTCTCGGTGAGCTCGGCGACGACTTCTTCGAAATAGCGCGCGATGTTGCTCACCGTGACGTCCTTTTCGGTGAGCTGACGCTGCAGGCGCTCCATCTTCGCGGCGAATCCCTCGGACATGGCGCGGATCGCCTCGCGCTTCGACTCTTCGAGGAGCTGGCGCTGCCGGCCGACGACCTGGTCAATCGCCTGGAACAGCTGAGCTTCATCTGGATCCGAGAGATCCAACCGCGCACGGACCCACGACCTGAGGTCGGAGGTCGTGCGAGGGTCGTCGGTGCCGGTTTCGTCGTTGGGCAGAAACTGCGTCATAGCTGGGTCATATCGGGGGCGCAGGCTCGTATATCCAAGGCGCGTGCCGCTTGTCGGCTTCCGGGATGCGCGTTTTTCCTAGGAATTCTGCGAAGGTCGCGCAGCGGCACGCAGCGGTCGAGTAGGCGCCTACTGCTTTTCCGACAGCGCGTGTTGGGTGTCTTCCTATCCACGCGCCCATCGCGACCTCGCAGCCGCGGGTTGGGGTGTATCTGGGGTCGCCTACACGCTCGGTCCGGGACTTGCACCGAAAGCGCACAGGGGCCCGTGTGTTGACCGCAAAAGCGGTCACCCGCTTGATTTGTGAAACCCAAACCGTCGACCACGCTGGCAATTGTCGGGCTGCGAGTGGAGCAGGATCTGGTGTCTCTGCGCCGCCGCACCCGCGTCGCGGCGGACAAGGTCGGCCTCGACCGGACGCCCGCGCGCGGGCTCGCCGCCGCCGCGTACGAAGTCGGACGGCAACTGTCGGCGCATCGGCGGGACGTCGTGGCCGTGATACGCCGGGCGGACGGGCCTTCGCTTCAAGTCATCTTCCGGATTACGGCTACCGCTGACGAGGCCGCCGAGCTGAGCGCGCGGATCGAAGCGGCCATGAACCCGCTTGGCGCCCTGGTCGATCGTCTCGCCCTCGACGCCGTGGAAGGGGGGCTGAGCGTTTGCCTGATGGCGCTACTGCCGCTCGGCGCGGTTCAGCGCAACGGCGCCATCGATGAGGCCGAAGAAACGCAAAGCCCCGCCACGAAGGACCCGCCGACGCTTCAGGATCACGTGCGCGAACTGCAGGCGGAACTGGAAGAGACCAATCGCGGCGTGGTGGCGCTGTACGCCGAGCTCGAAGGACAGACGCAACGCATGCGGCGGGCGGAAGACCGCGTTCGCATGCTGCTCGATCTCGATGGTGTCGAGGACTATGCGATCTGTATGTTGACGCCCGGCGGTGATATCGAAAGCTGGAACGCCGGCGCGGCGCGGCTGTTCGGGTACGAGGCCGACGAAATCATCGGCCGCAATGTCGACTGTTTCTACGCACCCTCGGACTGCGAGGCGGATCTGCCTGCCGAGGATCTAAGGGCGGCGCGCAGCGCGGGACGACACGAGTCGGAAGGCATCCGGATCCGCCGAGGCGGATCGGCGTTCGACGCGCACGTGCTCGTGACGCCAGTGCGCGACTCGCGGCAGGCGTTGCGCGGGTTCTCCCTCGTCGTGCGCGACGTCACGGAACGCAAGCGGATGGAGGACGATCTCCGGCGCCGCGCCGAGGAGCTTGCGGCCGCTAACCGGGCGAAAGAAGATTTTCTCGCCACGCTTTCGCACGAGTTACGCACGCCGCTCAACGCGATGCTCGGCTGGACGCGCCTGCTGCGCATGGGCAAGCTCGACGCAGAGGCGCAGGAGCGGGCGCTCGAGACCATTGAGCGGAACGCGCACGCACAGGAACAGCTCATCGCCGACATCCTTGACGTGTCGCGGATCGTGACCGGGAAGCTGCGGCTCGACCTGCGGCCGATCGACCTGCCACCCATCATTGACGCCGCGCTCGACGCCGTCAGGCCGACCGCCAACGCCAAGGGGGTTCAGCTTCGGTGCGCCATGCACTTTACGGGGACCGTGCTCGGCGATCCGGACCGACTTCAGCAGGTCGTGTGGAACCTGCTCGCCAACGCGATCAAGTTCACGCCGCCGGGTGGCCAGGTCGCCGTCGCGCTGGCGCGGGTCGGTCCGAATCTCGTCATCACCGTCACCGATAGTGGCGAGGGGATCGGCGCTCGGTTCCTGCCATTCATTTTCGATCGCTTCATGCAGGCCGACGCATCGGTCACGCGTCCGCATGGCGGCCTTGGTCTCGGCCTGTCGATCGTGCGGCACATCATCGAGCTGCACGGCGGAAAAGTGCACGCATGGAGCGAAGGGCCAGGCCACGGGTCCACGTTCACTGTGCATCTGCCCGTCCGCGCGGTCCAGCACGCCGAGGTCCCGCACCCGGGCCAGCCGTCACTCTCGGGCGTCAAAGTCCTCGTGGTAGACGACGACGCGGATGCGCGTCAGGTGGTGTCGGCAACGTTATCTGGGTGCGGGGCGGAGACCATGACCGTGGAATCGGCGCGCGCAGCCATGCAGGTGCTGGAGGAATTCCAGCCCGACGTGCTCGTCAGCGACATCAGCATGCCGGGTGAAGATGGGTACACCTTGATTCGCCGCGTCCGTGCGTTGGGTCCCGCGTTGAACGAGTTGCCCGCCGTCGCGCTCAGCGGGTTTGCCCACCCCGAGGAGCAGCGGCGCGCGCTGACGGCCGGGTACCACAGTTTCGTGCCCAAACCGGTCGAGGTCGCCGAGCTTACGACCGTCGTCCGGAGGCTCGCCGACCGCCGAGCCCCGCCCACCGATCCGCTCTAATGTCGCTGCCCTATTAACCGCCAGGCACGCTGAGGTCCGGCTGAAGCCGGACACTACACTCCGGACGCTACACTCCGGCCACTACACTAAGGACTGTTCCGGTGGCGTCCGGCTTCAGCCGGACCGATTTCTCCATCTTGCCTACGCGTCACTCCGCCGGCTGAGCGCCGCCACTTCGGATTCGGCAGCCGACGCCCGCTCGTGCGCGGCGCGGACCTTCTGCTGCGCTTCGAGTGTGCGCTGACGCAGCGTGTCGCGCTTCCGCGCGGCTGCAGTCGACTGCCGCTCGGCCTCTGCCGCCTCGAGCTGGGCCGCCTCGACTGCCTCGAGGGCGGCGGCGAGCCGGCGCGCCGCCTTCTCGGCATCGCGGCCAGCGCGCGCGGCCTCGAACTCGTGTTGCCGCGCCGCTTGCTCGGCCTGTCGCGCCATCCCGGCGGCGTTTGCGGCGGCTTCGCGGGCGCGCGCGAGCGCGCGTTGGTCCGCCTTCGACTGCGGCGGGGAAGTGGCAACCGTCCCGCGGGTCGATTTCGGCGGTGCGGCGCGCGCAGGTTGTGACCGGGACTCTCGCGCGACGGCGGGCACCGGCGTGATGCCGGCCAGCATCTCGAACCCTCCAGGCTGCAACACACGTCCGAGGCGTCCCGGCGCGTCGTGCGACGGCAGCGCACGAAGCGTGCTTGCGATCGCCTGGCGGGTTGCGTCTGTCGTCCGTTCGCCCGCGGCCTCCAGCAGCGAGAGAGTCGCCTTCAGTGCGGCGTCGACGGCCTCATCGTGCGCCTTTCCCGCAGTGCGCAGATCACCTCGGCGGCCCGTCAGGATTGCCTTGTGCGTGTCGCGGAGCTCCTCCGCCCGTTGCACGAGCGCGTCATACACCTGCCGGCGCTTCCAATAGAGCTGGTTGACTGCCCATGCCGGCAGCGGTGGCTTCGTCAACGCGCGGACCTCGGGCGCCGCCGCGCCGGCGCCCTTCGCGAGTGTGTTTCGGGCGGCGGTGAACTCGGCGAGCGGCAGCTGATAGAGCTCGTCGATCGCCGCAGCGTGGGGGGACGCCATGGAGTGGAGAGTATATGAACTTTTCGCGACGCGTCACGTATATTAACTACACTACGACTATGCGCAGCTATCTCGGCGAATTCGAACAGCTCCTGCTGCTGGCACTCGTACAACTCGGGACGGACGCGTATGGCGCCCGGATTCGCGCCGTGATCGAAGCACGCACCGGCCGGCTGATCTCACCCGGCGCCGTTTACACCGCGCTCGACCGACTCGAACGTCGCGGCCTCGTCTCGTCCTGGCTCGGAGACCCCACCGCGCAGCGCGGAGGGAAGCGGAAGCGCCATTACCGTCTCGAACCCGCTGGCTTGATGTTGTTGCGGCGCTCACGTGATGCCCTCAGCCGGATGTTGCGCGGGCTCAGCCTGACGAACCCTGCTAAAGTTCCGGAGTGCCTGAATTCCACGCCGAGCCGTATGCGTATCTCGCCGGGCTCTCACACAAATCGGCGCTCATCGCCTGGGGCGCGTTCTACTTCAAGACGCGGTTCGATGGTCGCGCCAAGCTCGTAGACGACGAAGATCTTCAGTGGGTGCATCCGCCGCGGTGTGACTCGATCGGATGCCGATCGTCGCCCTTCGGTCCCGCCATCGTCGAAGTGCGCGATGGAACCGGGGCAATTGTTGCGTCCGGGATGACGAACGACACGAATCACTGCGCCATTTCCGGACTCCAGGCGAACACGCGCTACACCTACTCGGTCACGGTGAAGCACGAAGTATGGGCGAGCGGCGTTCGGTGGGACTGGGATCCCGACACCCAGGGACTCGTTCAGGGCGACCGCGTTTATCGAAACGAGTTCCGCACGCTGCCGGATCCGACGCAGCCGCTCGCCGGGCCGTTCACCTTCGCGGTCATCGGCGATTTCGGGACGGGGATGCGCAAACCCTCGACGCCGGTCAGGCGCCAGCGGGATGTCGGACGCGCGCTCGAGCGTGCCGTGGAGCAGGAGGATGTGCGGCTGATTCTGACGACCGGCGACAACACCTACGCGGCCAAGCGGTTTCTGC
>JAIVJE010000392.1 GCA_020200195.1 Acidobacteriota bacterium
CACGTATCGGTCCCGAAGCGGCCGACCTCCGTATGGGTCCCTTCACGCGCCCAGTCTGCCGCGGTCATCCGTTCGAGGATCTCGGCGGTCGACTCGCGCGCCCACCGGAATAGCTCCAGCGATGTCTCGTGCGGTCGGTCGTAGTGCAGCGTCCTCGCAAACTCGTCCTGATCGTAGCCGCGAATGGTCGGACGGTCCTCGGCCAGCAGCAGGCGCAGGCGCACCCCCGCCGTCATCTCGCTGTCAGCCAGGTGATGGACGATCTCCCGAATCGTCCACCGTCCCGGCGTCGGGCGCGCGTCCAGCGCTTCCGGGTCGATCTTCAGCAACGCCTCCGCGACCGCGCTATACCCGTCGCGGTACTGCTTGATCAACGTCTCTCGTTCCTTCTGATCCATCTTGGGTCCTCCTCAGCCGAGCGTCTTCGCGATCCCCGGCGCCTTGGTCTCCTGGGTCGTTAAAGGGACCATGTGGTGCGTGAGCAGGTGCTTGGTGAGCTCGTCGAACGCCTCGTCGGTTGAATCCACGCGGCAGAGCAGATTCAGATCCTCCTCCTCGATGGCGCCCCAGTCGGCGAGCGGCCGCAGGTCGAGGATCTCGTTCCAGTAGCCGTGCCCGTACAGGATGACGAGGAGCTTCTTCGAAAGCTTCTGCGTCTGCGCCAGCGTGAGAATTTCGAACATCTCGTCCAGCGTGCCGAAGCCGCCGGGAAATATCACCAGCGCTTTCGCCAAATACGCGAACCAGAACTTCCGCATGAAGAAGTAGTGGAACTCGAAGTGCAGCCCGCTGGTGATGTAGCGGTTCGGACCCTGCTCGAACGGCAGGCTGATGTTCAGGCCGATCGTCTTGCCGCCGGCTTCCTTCGCACCGCGGTTGGCGGCCTCCATGATGCCCGGCCCGCCGCCGGAGCACACGACGAAACGCCGGCGCGGCTCCTCGAGTGACATGCTCCATTCCGTCAACCGGTAGGCCAGCTGCCGCGCATCTTCGTAGAACCGCGACCACTCGACCGCTTTACGGCTCCGTTTCAGGATCGCGGCATAGTCGGCCGCCCGTTTGCCGCGGGCCTGCTCCAGCCGCAGCAGCGCCCGTTTGGCTCGCTGGCGGCTGTGGACGCGCGCCGAGCCGAAGAACACCACCGTGTCCTGGATGTTCTCTTTCTTGAATCGACGCGCCGGCTCCAAGTACTCCGCCAGGATCCGAAGGGGACGCGCATCGGCGCTTTCGAGGAACTCCTGGTTATGGTACGCAAGCGGCTGGTTGTCCATGCGTCAAAAACTGTATCATCTTCAAAGTGGCTTCGAAGGAGACCTGGATGAATCGGCGAGGGATGGCGACACTCGGGCTGGCGCTGGTGACCGCCACGGTGGGCGCCGCCGCGATCCGGAGCGTCGAGCAGGATCCGAAACCGGCCGCGAAAAACGACCCTAACGGCTGGCAGTTGCCGCCAGATACGGAGAAGACGACGAATCCGCTGACCGTTGACCCCACGGTGATCGCCACGGGCAAGGCGATCTTCAAGGACAAGTGCCAGCGCTGCCACGGCCCCGGCGGCGTCGGCGACGGCCCGGACGCCGATCCCGACCATCGCGACGACATGGATCTCACGAACACCACGCGCGCCGAGGAGAACTCCGACGGCGTGATGTTCTACAAGGTGTGGAACGGCCGCAAGAAGCCGAAGATGCCGGCGTTCAGTAAAGACCTGACCAAAGATCAGGTGTGGGCTGTGGTCACCTACGCGAAGACGTTGCGCAACGCGCACTAGCCGCGCTCGCACCGCGACCGACGCGTCACGCAGCGTCCTTCCGTCTCAGGAACGGGAGATCAGCTCACCGATCACATAACCCACGGCCGCGACGCCGAAGCCCACGATGAACATGTCGCGGCCGCTCGCCCACACGCCCCGACCGGTCAGCAGGCTTCGCGCGGCGCCGATCGCAAAGTGCGCCAGCATGCTGATCGCCAGCGAGACCCACACCGCCTGCCAGTAATCGAAAACGAAGAATGGCGCGATTGGAATGCACGCGCCGACCGCTGTAGCAAGCCCCGTGACGAGCCCGTCCTTGAGCGGCGCCAGATCCGCGGGATGGATATTCAGCTCTTCGCGCACCATGGCATCGAGCGCCTGTGCCGGATCCAGCATCATCGCCTTGGCCGTCTCGCGCGCGCGCTCCCGCGTCAGCCCCTTCGCCTCGTAGATGACCGCGAGCTCCTCTTCCTCGAGATCGGGCATCAACCGCATCTCGTGCCGCTCCATCTCGATCTGGTGCGCCTGCACCTCCGCCTCGCTCTTGGCCGCCAGGTATCCGCTGGATCCCATCGAGAGCGCGTCGGCGAGCGCGCCCGCCACCCCCGTGATGATGACCACATGCGGCGCGACGTTCGCGCCGATGATGCCGGCGACAAGGCCGAAGTTCGCCGTCAGGCCGTCGTTGAACCCGTACACGACGCTGCGGAGGTAACCTCCGGCGCCACCGACGTGCCACGGCTCACCTTCGCGCCCCATCGCTTCGGAGAGCTCGCGCGCATGCACGGCGGAGTCCGACGCGATCTCGATCGCAGCCAGGTGCGTCGACTGGTTCGTGGAGTGACGTGCCAGCCCGAGATAGGCCTGGACTTCCCTTCCTTCCTCCGCGAGCATCAGCGGCAGCACGAGGTTGGTCCCGAACCGGCGCGCGATCCAAGCCAGGAGCCGCGTCCGCGCCGCCGTCCTGTACGCAGGCAGCGGGCGCCCGCTCTCGTGAAACAGCTCGCGCCACCGTGCCACATGACGGTCCTCCACCACCGCCAACCGCTGGAAGAGCTCACGCCGCTCCTGATCCGGCTCGATGGCCGCGAGAGCGCCGTATAGATACGATGCGTCACGTTCGTCGCGGTAGTGCTCGTCCCACGTCTCATCCGCCACCGGGCGCTCTTCTGCGGTCGTCATCGCTCCATTGTACGAGTCTTTACTCGGATGTCTTCAGCCGGTACGATCGGCGCCGATCCTCCTGATGGTCCAGCAGGCCGAGACACATTACGACCATGCGATCCTGATCGCGGTCACACCGGCCCGCGTGCTGGGCGCATTCTTCGATCCGCACGCACTCTCCGTCTGGTGGCAGACCGTGCGCTCGGTGACGACGCCGCGGCCCTTGGGCGTGTATGCCGTTGAGTGGGAACCCACCCGCGATGCCGACGACGTGCTCGGGCGTCTGGGCGGCGTCTTTCACGGGACCGTGGTGGACTACACGGCGGGCCGCGAGTTGCTCATCGCCGATGCCTGGTGGTTGCCGCCCGACAGCGATCCCATCGGACCGATGTCGCTCGACATCACCTGCAGCACGGACGGTCCTGCCTGCCGGCTCCGTGTGCGCCAGAGCGGATTCGAGGAGAGCCCGCGGTGGCGCCGCTATTACAGCGTGATCGGGCGCGGCTGGATGACGTCGCTCGCAGCGCTCAAGGCCTACCTCGAATCGGGACAGGATCGTGGTCATGACTGAGCGACGGCAGCCCGAAGGGTTCATCGTCGCGCTCGGGCTTCGTGACGTCATCCTGATGAACCTGGTTGCCGTCGTCGGGCTGCGGTGGATCGCGCGGGGCGCGCGCACGGGCCCGCCGTCGGTGACGTTGTGGTTGCTCGCCTGTCTGCTGTTCTTCATCCCGCTGGCCGCGGTCGTCTGTGAGCTCGCCAGCCGCGATCCGGAGCAGGGCGGCGTGTACGTGTGGGTCCGGAAGGCGTTCGGCACGGGTCATGGGTTCATCTGCGGCTGGTGCCTGTGGGTGAACAACCTCTTCTACTTTCCCTCGCTCTTGTTGTTCGGCGCGGCGAACGCGCTGGCCGTGTTCGGCACGCGCGGGGAATGGCTGACGGATAGCCGTGCGTATGCGGTTGCGTTCGTCCTGTCGGGTATCTGGCTCGCGGTCGGGATAAACGTGATCGGGTTGCGGCTGGGGAAATGGTTACAGAACATCGGCAGCGCCGGCGTGTGGATTCCCGCGGGGCTCCTGATCGGAGCCGGTGCATTCGCGCTCGCCACCAGCGGCTCGGCGACGTCATTTTCAGGGAGCGCGCTAATCCCTCGCGGCGATCTGCTCGAGACCGTCGGGCTGTGGTCGGCGATGTGCTTCGCGTTCTCGGGGTTTGAGATCACGTCGCTCGTCGGCCGTGAAGTTCGCGATCCGCAGCGCACCATTCCGCGAGGTGTGCTGATCGCCGGGGCAGCCGCGACGCTGTTCTATATCGCTGGATCGGTGGCGGTTCTAGTCGTGGTGCCGATGTCGGAGTTGCGGGAACTGAGCGGGATCAGTGACGCCGTGAGGATCGTTGGCGAGCGTATCGGGATTGGCGGTTTGGGCGCGCTGACCGGGGGGCTTCTCGTCCTGTACGCTCTGGCGGGCACGGCGTCGTGGACCGCCGGCGCCGCGCGCGTGCCTTTTGCCGCCGGCGTCGATCGGGCCATGCCGGCTGCGTTCGCACGTCTGCATCCCCGGTTCCGGACGCCGCACGTCGCGCTGGTCATTCAGGGCCTCGCGTCAACCGGCATCTTTCTGGTGAGCCTCTACTTCACCGCCGGCGGCAGCACCAGCGTTCAAGAGGCGTACGACATCCTGGTGAACCTCACCATCCTTATCTACTTCATTCCGTATCTGTACCTGTTCGCAGCATATGTGCGCCTGCGAACGGAGGGTCCAGCACGCGCCGGAGAGATACGGGCGCCCGCCGGTAGAGCCGGGTTGTGGCTCGTGGGCGCGACGGGATTCTTTGCGACCGCGGTCTCGGTGGGCCTGACGTTCGTGCCTCCCACGGGCTCGAACGTCATGACGTACGAGCTGAACCTGCTGCTCCAGGCCGCCGTCATCCTGGGTGTCGGCATCTTGTTTTATCGGCGCGCTCCCTTGTGAGTCCGGCTAAAGCCGGACGCCACCGGAAGGTCCCCACCGCGATCGGGAACGCCACGAAACTGAGCAACGCCCCCATTTTTGCCTCGGCCAGCACGGCTCCTGGTGGGAACGCCGCGGTCGCAAAGAACAACGCGACCGTGAAACCGATGCCGGCGGCGAGCCCCACCACCACGGTATGCGCGACACTGAGACCACCAGGCGCGCGCATGCCGAACTTGATGCCAAGCCACGTGAAGAGCGTGATGCCGATGGGCTTCCCGATGACGAGGGCAGAGAGGACTGTCCAGGTTGCGGTGCCCACGCTCGAAAGCGGAACGCCTGCGTTCGCCAACCCGAAAAAGAAGAGGATGAACTGCACCGGCGTCTTCCACCATCGGTCAAATCTGTTCATCGTGTCGGGCAGGCGTTCCTCGCGGGGGTCAAAGATGCCCAGGTCGCGGCGCTCGTGCGGCATGAACGGCATGATCGGAACGAGTGCGAGCGCAGGATGCAGTCCGCCCAGGTGGAGCGCCATCCACGAACAGCCGCCCGCTCCGAGGACGTAAGGCCAGGAGCTGCGCGTGTTCCGGCGTTTCAGCCACCACGCGAGGCCCAGCGCAGGAATCATCAACGCGAAGAAACGCACGGGCGCCAGTGGTGCGCTCGGATAGAAGAGCGCCAGCAGCACGAGTCCCAGCGCATCGTCTGCGATCGCCAGCAGCAGCAGGAAGGGAATGGCAGGATGTGTCGGCGGGAAGATCATCCGCGCAGCGAGGTACGAGAAAGCGATGTCCGTGGCGCACGGGATCGCCCAGCCCGGGAACAACTCCGGTCGGTCATTGAGCGATGCCAGAACGACATACAAC
>JAIVJE010000109.1 GCA_020200195.1 Acidobacteriota bacterium
TATTCCCAACACTGTCGCGGGCGCAGTCGAGGTGGCGACGTTGCTTGGTGTGTGGATGCTGAACGTTCACGCCGCGGGCGGTGCGCGCATGATGCGGGCGGCGCGCGAGGCGGCACATGCAACCGCGGCGCGCGAACGGCGACCGGTGCCGCTTGTCATTGCCGTCACGGTCCTGACGAGCATGGACGAGACGTCTCTGGCGGCATCCGGCGTCGGCGCGCCGGTGCTCGATCATGTCGTGCGGTTGGCGCAACTGGCGCGCGAGGCGGGACTTGACGGCGTCGTCGCCTCGCCGAGGGAAACCGCGCTGATCCGCGCGCAGTGCGGCGCGACGTTCACGATCGTCACGCCCGGGATCAGAGGCAGCGGCGCCGCGCCGGTCAGAGCAGACGACCAGGCCAGGCCGATGAGCGCCGCCGAAGCGGTGGCGGCGGGCGCGACCTACATCGTGGTGGGACGGCCGATCATCGAGGCTGCCAACCCGCGCCGGGCGGCGACCGCTATCCTCGAGACGCTACGCCCCGCGCGCTGAGCGCGACGCGCCGCCTTTCAAAGCCGGCAATCACTTGGCGGTGATGATGAACTGCCCTCGGCGGTTCCGCTGCCAGCAGCTTTCCGTCTCTTCCGTGCACGTCGGCTGCTCCTCGCCCTTGCTGACCACCGTGATCCGATCTGTCGCCACGCCGAGACCGGTCAGGTAGTCGCGCACCGCATCAGCGCGGCGCTCGCCGAGCGCGAGGTTGTACTCGTTCGTCCCCCGCGAGTCCGCATGGCCCTCGGCCAGGACCTTTGTCGACGGCCACCGCTTCATCCACTCGAAGTTCTTCTGCAGAATGGCGCGCGCTTCGGGGGTCAACTCGGTCGAGTCGAGCGCGAAGTACACGACGGCGAGCGGCTTCTCCGCATTGAGCTGGTCGAGTGATTTGCTGTTGAAGATCTCGTCCTCCGTCGGCGCGGCGGGGCCCGGCGCCGGCGGAGGAGCGGGCGGGGGCGGGGGTGCAACTGGCGTAGTCGGGGGGACTGCCGCGGCCGGAGGAGGCGCCGGTGCGGGCTCGGGTTTCTTCTTGGCACATGCGCCGACGCTCACAGCGACGGCAAGTAGTGCGGCAGCATACGGTCCAAGCCTACGCATCATCAGATCTCCCCTCGGAATTAGAATGCAGCTTACAGTTCGGTTACGAACGCTGTCAATTTCAGTGTGAACTGATGGATCGACTTCTCGAGGTCACAGCGCGCGCGGAGCGCGTCCACTTCTGGTTCCGCGGACTCCGCTGGTTCGCCGAACCGCTGATCGCCGAAGCGTCGAAGAAGAGTCCGAACCCTGTGATCCTCGACTGCGGGTGCGGCACCGGCCATAACTTGTCGATGCTGCGCCGCCACGGACGCGCGATCGGCATCGACCTCACGTGGACTGGCCTCGCGTTCGCACACGCACGCGGAGAGCGGGCTGTCGCACAGGCGTCGGCCACACGGCTGCCGTTCCCCGAGGCGGCCTTCGACGTCGTCACGTCCTTCGACGTCATCTACTCGTTCTCGGATGAAGAGGCGGACGCGGCCACGCGCGAGATGTTCCGCGTGCTGCGGCCCGGCGGACACCTCGTGATCAATGCCGCCGCGCTGCCTGTCCTCAAGGGCAATCACTCCGTGCTGGCGCATGAGGTGACTCGACACACCCGGACCACGTTGACGAAACTGCTCCACAGGACCGGCTTCGAACTGCGCCGGATGACGTATACCAATGCGGCGATCCTTCCGGCGGTGCTGGCGGTACGACTCGCGCAGCGCGCCGTGGGCTTACAGCCCACCGAAGACGAGATCTCCGTCCCCCCGGCGCCCGTCAACGCAGCGCTCTCCGCTGCCCTCGCCGTCGAGGCGCTCGCCCTCCGATGGGTCAATATGCCTATCGGCAGTTCACTGATGGCGCTTGCGGAAAAACCGTCGGATCGTCAGGTTGGGTAGGTGCGACCCGTCCGAGCCGTGGCCGGCAGGTGCGGCAGGGTCAACGGACCTCGATTGAATACACGCGGAGCGCCAGGTGCCGCTGATCGGCGCTACCGTCCCGCTGGGCCGGGCTGAACCACCGATCGCTCTGGATGGTGACCCGGCCATCGGCGGCGGTCAGCGCGTCGGCGGGAAGTACCACCGTCCAGGTGTAGCCGGCGGAGGGCTGGAAGGACGCGAGCTGGCGCGTGCCGACGCTGAGAACGACTTGTGGAGCGGCGTCGTAGTACGGCAACGGAGACTCGCCGGTTAACGCGAGCGTGACATCGCGTCCCACAGGACGGATCCAAAGGTTGCCCCGCTCGGACATCCACCGCCACGCCAGCGCGGTCATGGGGTTGTACTCGGGCTCGTGCCAGCCCTCGAGGAGGCCCACCATCGGCACCCCGTCCGACTGGAGGTCGAATTGCTCCAGCGCGACTGGCATCGGATCCTTCCCGTCCGCCCCCCTCGCCGTGACCTCCAGCGCCACGTATGGCTCCGTCCCCTCGAGTGATCCCTCCGACAACGGAATGAGGCGGAAGAACGCACCTGGGGGCGCTACCCAATCCGACAACGTGCGCCCTTCGCGCGAGAGCGTCAGTTGGACAGCACTGTCCCCTTCCCGTCCGAGATGACGGCCGCCGATGAATACCTGCGTGCCATCGGCACGCCGGCGAACCCATGCGACGCTCGGCCGGCGGTGAGGTCCCGCTCCCTCACGGGCGGTCACTCCACCAATTTCGGCGGTCAAAGCCCACCCACGGTCGAGCATCCACCCCGGCGGCTGCATGTCGTAGAGATCCACGTTCCCGGGCCGCGCGCCGGCGACGAACGGTCACTCGGTAAAAGCCCACCGGTAGGATCGCGTCAGTTGACGCGCGTCAGGGTCGACAAGGGCGAGGTCGGTGCGGCGCGGATCGGCCGCGAACGTCAGCGCCCGCGCAGGATCGCGGCGCCACTGCTCGACCAGCGCCAGCCACTCGCGACCGTGCGTCGCGGAGAGGATTGGGCGCTGCAATCGATCGGAGGACCATTGCACGGCACGCCGCAGACCGGCGTGCATCGCCAGCGGACGGGCCGTCCGCTGCTCATCGCCGCTGATGTCGCGCAGCATCTGGAACGTCGGGCTGCCGTGGCGGGCATAGGCCCATGTCGCCGGCAGGGCCACGATCAGCGAAGCGGCGATGATCGCGGCCGCGGCTATCGGCAGCGTCGTGCGTCCGGCGGCGTCCAGGGCGCGGACCGCCAGAAAGGCGACGGGCGCGACGAGCGGCAGCGCGTACCGCACGGTCGCCGTTTCCTGGAACACGAGATGGAAAGCGGCGTACGGCACCGTCATCGCCGCGATGACGGCCAGCGCCCGCCGGTCGGCGCGCGCCGCCACCACCGTACCGGCTACCGCCAGCAGCGTGACCACTGCGCCGAGCGCCGTTCCCCACGGCGCGAGCACGGTGTTGATCAGTGCGTTCGCTGCCGCACGCGGCGTGCGCGTGGTCCACAGCATCACCACGCCTGAAAAATCCTCGCCGGCCTGGCTGCCGAGCGCGGCCAG
Organism: Acidobacteriota bacterium; assembly: GCA_020200195.1. GTDB lineage: Bacteria > Acidobacteriota > Vicinamibacteria > Vicinamibacterales > 2-12-FULL-66-21 > JAIVJE01. Next base: position 3,536 of record JAIVJE010000109.1, read on the forward strand.
ATATCCGCCGAGACCGCCGCTGAATGCGAGCAGGGGCACAGCCCATACCGCCATCCCCACCACGGCGGCGCCGGCCGCCACCAGTCGCTGCGTGGCGGTCAACGAGACGTTGCGAAGCACGAGCGCCATCCCGAGGAGCGGCAACGTCAGCAGGAATGTCTGAGATCGGACGCCGATCGCCACACCTGCCAGCAACGCACCGACGACCACGGCGCGGCTGGGATTACGTGCGCGTTGCATGATGACGGCGGCGAGCAGCGCCTGGGCGGCGACCGCGATGGCGAGGCCGGTCATGTCGCTGAGCGGGCGGAGCGCGGTGAACCAGAACAGCGGCGACGCGACGGTGACGGCCACCGCCCATACCGCGCGCCGGTCGGTGGTATCGAGCGCGCGAAACAGCGCGAACAGGAGGATCACCAGCGCCGCGCCGGAGACCGCGCTCCAGACGGACAAGCCCCGCGCTTCAGGAGCCCCAATGCCGGAAACGCGCAGCGCGGCGGTGGACACTTTGCCGAGCGCGATGTACGCCGGATAGCCCGGCGGATGCGGCTGGTGGCGCGCGACGTCGAAGTCGCGCACACCCATCGCAAAATTGATCGAGTCGAGATCTTCGAGCGTGGGAGGAAGGAACGGAAGATGTGCGGCGAGGAACAGGAGGGCGAGCGCCGCGACGCCCTTGCGCACGGACCTCAGACGGCGCGCAGCCGCAAGGCGTCGTTGAGACTGCCCACACGATACCCGCGCAGATCGACCGTCACGTGCTCGTAACCGACTGCCCGTATCGCCGAGTCGATCGCCGCTGCCGTCTCAGGCTCGAGCGCTCGCGCGATTTCGTCTGCTCCCAATTCGAGCCGGGCGATTGTGTCGTGATGACGCACCCGGCAGACGCGGAAACCCATGTCGCGCAGCGCCGATTCCGCGCGCTCGATCATGCGCAGTTTCTCCGGTGTCACTTCGCTGAAATAGGGAATGCGCGATGACAGGCACGCGGACGCGGGTTCATCCCAGGTCGGCAGCCCGACGCGTCGAGACAGCTCTCGAATTTCAATCTTCGTCAACCCCGCCGTGTCGAGCGGGCTGACGACACCGAACTCTCTGGCGGCCTGGCGCCCGGGGCGGTAATCCGCGCGGTCGTCGGCGTTGCTGCCGTCGGCAATGCACGCAATGCCCCGTGCGTGCGCCATCGCGCGCAGGTGCGTGTACAGCTCGTGCTTGCAGTAGTAACACCGGTTCGCCGGATTGGCTCGATACTCCGCGCGATCCATCTCGCCGGTCTTGATGAACTCGTGCGTGAATGTGAACTGACGCGCGATCGTCACCGCCAGCGCGCGGTGGTGATCGGGGTAGCTGGGGCTCTCAGCGGTGACGCAGATCGAACTCGTCGACTTCGATCTCGGCATCACATTCCGGGCAGGTGGCCATACATGCTCCTGGCGGCGGGCGCGGCCGCCGCACGGTGATGGACGACTGGCACGTTCACGCTCGCGATAAAGTTCGGATTATAACGAGAACCTGATAGATTCTGCAACGAGCCCGGCGCTCGCAGCGACGCATTCCGGATGTCCAGCGCGCACCGCCGCACACCGTGAGCACGACCAAAACCGTCATCGTCGCCGACGACACCGCGTTCGTGCGGGACCGTTTCGCGACTGCCTTGCTGAGCGCGGGTCACACGGCGCTGACCGTCAAGAGCGCCGCGGAACTGCTGGCGCGTGTCCGCGGGGACCTGGAACGGATCGACCTCATCGTACTCGACCTTCGGCTCCCCCATGCGGGAGGCGTCGGGCTGGTGCGGGCCATCCGCAAGCTCGACGAGGGCCGGCTCCCCATCCTGGTGTTCAGCGGTACCATCGCGACCGCGGAAGAAGTGCGGGATCTGGCCGCGCTCGGGGTCGCGGGTTACGTCAACGAGTACAGTGCGGTGCAGCACATTCTCCCATCGCTCGCGCCACACCTGTTCCCCGACAACTTCAATCGGCGCGGCAGCCCGCGCGTCGTGCTCGGGATTCCGGTTGCGTACCGCTTCGGGAATACGATTGCCGCTGCTCTCACGCTCAACATCAGCAAGGGAGGCATCGCGATCCGGACCATGAGCCCGCTGCAGAGCGGCGCGAAAGTGCGCGCGCGATTTCGGCTGCCGGGCTCGAAGCGCGACATCGAAACGGAGTCGCGGGTCGGCTGGAGCGACCGGCGTGTCGGCATGGGGTTGCAGTTCGAAAAGGTTGATCCGGCTGACCAGGCAGCCGTGGACGAATTCGTCGATCAGCATTTCTTCACGAACCGGAAAGCCTGATCGGGCGGCGACTCGCTACTCGCGCAACAGCCTCAGCGCATTGGCAATCACGATGAGCGAGGCGCCCATGTCGGCAACGACGGCCATCCAGAGCGTGGCGGCGCCGGCGATCGCCATGACCAGGAACGCTCCCTTCAGCACGAGCGACAACGCGATGTTGACGCGGATGTTGCG
>JAIVJE010000393.1 GCA_020200195.1 Acidobacteriota bacterium
GTCCCTACGCCGACCGGTCGCTGCCCAAGGATCCATTCCGGCGCATCCATTACGGCGGCACCGTGGGTGGGCCGATCAAGCGGAATACGCTGCACTACTTCGCGACGTACGAGCGCGAGGACCGGGACACGTTCACCTCGAGCACGCGCACCCTGCCGTCGCGCAACTCGACCTTCTCCGCGGCCACGCTGGCGTTCCTTCGCGCGGAGGCCATCGATCTGTCGAATTTCCCGGATATTCCTGCGGGCCAGACGCTGCGAATCCGCCAGACGCGGCCGGAACGTCCACAAGGCGACCGCGCGGGTCGACGGCCAGCTCGGCTCGGATCAGCTCGTGACGATCCGATACACTATGGACCACGAGCGCGACCCGTCAGGCAAGGGCGGGACGCTGCTCGATTTCAACGGCAACACCTCGTTCTTCCGCACGAATTACGTCAACGCCAACCACAAGTGGATTGTCTCGCCGAACAAACTGAACGAGCTGTACTTGCAGGTCGGACAGTCGTTCGGCGATTGGTTGGTCCACGCGCCGACGCTGAGGAATCTCAGCATCACGGGCGGGTTTACGCTGGGCGGCGCGTCGAACTTCCCACAGGGCCGGACGGATTACGTGTACCAGCTCAACGACGCCTTCACCTGGACGCTGGCGGGCAGCCGCACGGGCGAGCACATCATCAAAACGGGGGCGCAACTGAAGATCTTCAAGTCGAACAGCTTCTTCGACTCGAACTTCCGCGGTACGTACACGTTCTCGAACCTCGCCGGGTTCCTGAATGGCACGCCGACACGCTTCACGCAAAATCAGGGCGACAGCACGCTGGCGCGGCCGAACCAGATCTTCGGATTCTATTTCCAGGATGACTGGCGGCCGAAGCCCTCCCTCACCTTGAACCTCGGCCTGCGCTACGACTTCGAGGGCGCGAAGACCGAGGCGCTGAAGGACGTGACCGGTACGGCCGGTCCGGGCATCAGCGGCGACAAGAACAATGTCTCGCCGCGCCTCGGTTTCGCCTGGGCGCCGGGCGCGTCGACGAAGCAGGTCTTTTACGGGGGGACCGGCCTCTACTACGATCAGGTGATCCTGAACATCATCGGCAACGCGCGCTTCACGCCGCCGAAGATATTAGGCGTGCAGATTGACAATCCGTCCTGGCCCGACCCGTTCGCTGGCGGCACGGTCCAGATTCCGCCGCCCAGCCTCTCGATCATCGATCCCGATCTGAAGACCGGGCGTAACTGGAACTCGCAGATCGGCTACCGCCGTGAGATCCTGCAGAACCTCGGCGTGGACGTCAGCTTCGTGTACAACCGCGGGTACGATCACGTGTTCATCGTCAATACCAACGCCGGCAACCCGGGCACGGCGAGCTTCACCGGCGCGAATCCGGTCAGGCCGGATCCGACCGCCACGAACAAGAGCTTCTACACCAACATCGGGGAAATCACCTACAAGGGTCTGCTCGTCGACGTGAAGAAGCGCTTCAGCCGCCGTTTCCAGGGGGGCGTCTCCTACACGCTCGCCAAGACGGTGGACAACTCGTTCAACTTCGTCAGTGGTGTGCAGGTCCCCGAGCGTCCCGATCTCAACCTCGGTCCTGGCTCTGACGATCGCCGGCACCGTGTCGAGGGTCACGCCGAACTGAACTTGCCGTTCGATATCCAGCTGGGCACCATCGTCGAGTTCCGGACCGAGGCGCCGCTCAACATTACGGCAGGCGGCCGCGATCTCAACGGTGATGGCATCACGGGGGACTGGGTGACGACTCGATCTGCAGACCGCGAACCGGCTTCACGCAGGGCTGTCCCGGTTTCAGCTACTCGCGAAACAGTGTGCGCGAGTTGACGACCGCCCAGGCCAACGCGCTACGCACGTTGTTCGGGCTGGCGCCGATCGACGCGTACGGCAACAATCCGAAGTACTTCAACGTGGACGCCACGTTGCAGAAGCGTGTGCGCATTCGCGGGCAGTCGTTCCGCGTGACGGTCGAGGCCTTCAATCTGTTCAACATCCCGCAGCGGGATCAGCCCAGCCAGAACATCTTCGACACGTCGGATTTCGGCCTCTACAGCAGCGTGGACCAGCCGCGCGCGGTGCAGTTCACGTTCCAGTTCGACTTCTAGGCTGACCAACGATGTCGTGTACGGGAGGCGGGCAGTTTCGCTGCCCGCCTTTTGTGTTCGTCATCCTCGCGTTGGCCGGGTGCGGCCGCGACGCGGGCCGACCGCCCAATCTCGTCTTGGTCACGATCGACACGCTGCGGGCGGATCGTGTTGGCTGCTATGGCGATCGTGAGGTGGCCACGCCGACCCTCGATGCGCTTTGCCGCGACGGACAGAAGCTCGATCCAGTCGCGACCCCGGCGCCGTTGACGCTCCCGGCGCACGTCAGTCTCCTCACGGGCCTCGAGCCGCCCGAGCACGGGGTGCGCGCCAACGGCGCGTTCGTGCTGCGCGAGGAACACCACACGCTGGCGGAAATCCTGCGCGCGCGTGGCTATCGCATCGCGGCGTTCGTCGGGGCATTTCCGCTCGAGCGCCGGTTTGGTCTGGCGCAGGGCTTCGACATCTACGACGATCGGTTCGACACCGATCCAGGGGGGTTTCACTACCGCGAACGACGCGCCGCGGCCGTGGTGGATGCGTCGGTGACCTGGTTGACGCACTCACGCGGCGACGGACCGTTCCTGCTCTGGGTGCACCTGTACGACCCGCACGATCCGTACGCGGCGCCCGAGCCGTTCGCGTCCCGATTCGAAGACGACCCGTATCGCGGCGAGATCGCGTTCGTCGACGCGGAGCTCGGGCGCCTGTTTGGAGCGCTTCGTCAGCAGGGATGGTGGGACGACACGTGTGTCATCGTCACGGCCGATCATGGCGAGGGGCTCGGCGAGCACGGCGAAGACACGCACGGATTCTTTGTCTACGAGTCGACGACACGGGTTCCGCTGATCGTGAAAGCCGGACGACGCAGGGGCACAGACAGGCCGTTGGTGGCACGGTCGCTCGCCGACGTCATGCCGATGGCGCTGTCCCTAGTGGGTGTCGCGGATCGAGGCGTGTCACTAACCGCATCGACAGGCACGTACCTCGAATCGCAGATGCCCCAGCTCGACTACAACTGGGCGCCGCTGTTTGCGATCCGTTCGGATCGGTGGAAGTACATCCAGGCGCCACAGCCGGAGTTGTACGACCTGCGCGCTGATCCGGGTGAGCGCAGGAATCTCGCGGCGGATCCCGCGCATGCCACAGACGTGCAGACACTGCGCCGCGAGCTTGCCCGGCTGACCGCAAGGTTCGACACGGCGCAGACGCGCCGAGCGGGACGCGCGCCCGACAGGGAGACCGCCGAGGCACTGCGATCGCTGGGCTACGTGGCCGGCACCGCGGCCGCGCTCGATAGGCCCGCCACCGATGATCGCAAGGACCCGAAGGAGATGATCGGATTCGCACGCGAGATCTATAGGGCGAGCGACCTGCGACCCGCGATGCTCGCCGCGACGATACGCCGGCTCGAGTCTCTCGCACGGCGTGATCCCACCAACAACCTGATCCATCGCCGGCTCGGCACCGCCTACGAGCGAGCGGACGATCCGGGGCGGGCCGCGACCGCCTTCGACCGCGCGATGCACCTCGGGTATGTCGGACCGGAGATCGAGGCAGCGACGCTGCGCGACTACGTCGACGCCGGCATCCGCGCTGAGGATCGCGGAGATGCGCGCACGGCGGCGCGCGCCTTCGCCCGCGCCCTGGAGCTGGCACCGGCCGACCCGCACGCGCTCGAGGCGCGTGGCGCGTGGCTCGCGAAACGCCGGCGCTTCGGCGAGGCCCGTCGTGATTTCGTCGCGGCCCGCCCGACCTTCGGCGACTTCCTGAAGGTGGCGGCACCCGACGATCCGCGGCGGAAGGCCCGCGGGTATTGAGGTCGGCGGGCCTCCGATGAGCGCGCCGCCGCGTCGTTCAGCGCCCGGCAGATCCGGACGAGGTCTTCGATCTGAGGCTCGCGTGCGTACGGGCCATCGTGCGCGTCATCCACGCGTCGGCCTCCTTGAAGCTGCTGAAGCGGTAGACACCTCTGGGTACAACGGCTCCGGTGGCGCGCACCGCGGCCAGCGTGCGTTGAAGAGCGCCCGGATTGCCGCCGTCGACACGGCGCCGCCCGACGGTCTTAATCATCAGGGTGATTGTACACGCGCCCGGAACAGCAAACGGGTTGCCGGCTGTCGCCCGAGGGAAAAACCCCGTAGAGTCCGAACACAAGGCGGGGAGGCCGTATGATCGACCCGCTCGTTGTCCTCAGGAACGAATGAGTCTGTCCCGTCTCCCATCACGTCGATAGTGGACTCGACGCCGGCTCTGCAACCAGACGGCCGGTGAACTGCTGCGACGCCAGGGAGAAGAGACAGTACGCGGCAAACCAGTAGAAGCCCGCACCGAAGTCTGCCGTAAAGGCAATCAGCGGCGGCTCCGCATTCGGGCCGGCGACGGGTGCCGTGCTCGCTTGTGCGGCCAGATACGCGATCAGCAGCGCGACGACGAACACGTCGGCCATCGACCACTTGGCAATCGACTCCACGAACGCCAGCGTGCGCAGACGCCGGCGCGTGTCGGCCATGAACATCGCCCAGGCAACCAGCACGGCTTTGGCCAGCGGAACGACGACGCTGAACAGCAGGATGAGCGTGGCGGGAACCGGGCTCCCCACCTCATACAGTCGCTGCACGGACCCGACAATGCTGCGGGTCTGCTCGTACACCTCGACTTCGGCCACGCTCTTCTGCAGCGATGCCGTGATCTGCGGGGTCAGCCTTTCGATGACGACCTTCCGAAGATCGGTTCCGGTCGCATCCAGCACGGCGACCATTGACGGGTTCATCATCGATTTGAGGACCGCGATCGTCTCATCGCTCAGTCCCCGCTCGAGCATCATCGGCGCGACGTACGCGACACCTTCACGCGTCAGCACGCCGCGGATGCTCAGCACCGGCGCAAACAGGCCAGGGATGAGCAGGCAGATGGACAGCGCCAACAGGCTGAGTGCGACGAGGCGGTTGGTGTTGGAGGTCATACCGAAATCAGCGCAGGCATTCTAACAGGATGCTCCGCAGTCGCTGCTGATCGCCGGAGAACCGAGGCCCGCACTCTGGCCCAACGGAAGACGAAAGCCGGCATGCTCCCGCCGCCGATCTGGTCCGCAAAAAGAATTCATTCGCGTGCGTCAGGTCTGCGCTCGGGTGACGGCACGATGCGAACTCGCACGATGAGCGTCAGGAGAAAAAACGCGCTGGAAGGGTTCCGGCTGCGTCGGTCCCGAGTACGCTATCAGCGAGCGGCCAACCCGTGCGATGACCAGTCGGCTCACCGGCGGTGGGCCAGACTAACTGTCTTCACATTCCTGTCGGCACAAAGGAAAGTTCCAGATTTTCCGACGAGCCGCTGGCGTACAATTGCCGCGCCGCGACAGGCCTCCGCAGCATGCAAGCCAGTCTTACCACTACAACCAAAGGCCGCGCCCGCAGGGTCAGAAAAAACCTGAGGCAGGGGATGGCGCTTGCCTGGGCCGCCTCGCCGCGATCGCTGATCCGCTACACGGTGCTGGGTATCGTCAGCGCAACGATGCCTCCAATCGCCGTTTTCCTCGGGGCGAGTCTCGTCAATCGCATCGCCGACGCCCGCGTCAACGCGCTTCAGTTCTCGGACATGCTACCCATTCTAATCGGCCTGTGGATTGCCGCCGGCGTACAGCGGGCCGTGGGCGCGTACATGGGTTACGGCAGAAATCTGTTCGTCCGGCGCGTGCAACTGGAAGCCGAACGGCGCTTGTTGACCCAGGCGTCGAAGCTCGACATCGGGCACTTCGACAACTCCGACTGGCACGATCGTCTCGCACGCGCCAAGCGGGACGTTTCGTGGAGACCCGGGGACCTGACCTGGTCGGTTCTGGGGCTGTCGGGCAACGTTGTCACCATCGTGCTGATGGCGTCGCTGCTGGCGAGCCTTCACTACGTGCTGGTCCTCCTCGCGCTGGCGGCTGCGGTGCTTTCGCTGGCGCTCGAGCGTCGCGTGACCTCGCGCCTCTACGAGTTTTTCTACAAAGAGACGCCGGAAGAGCGAGAACGCGAATACCTGGGCGATCTGCTCGTCCAGCCGAGGAGCACCAAGGAAATCAGAGCCTACGTACTCGCCGACTACCTGCTGGGAAGGCATCGGAACCTGTCCGAGGATCTGTTCAAACAACGGGAGCAGATGTATCGGTCGGGCACTCGCACGTCGATGCTGACCGGGCTCGTGAGCGGAACTACCCTCGCGCTCGCATATGTATTTGTCGCAGTTCGAGGCGCCGAAGGCTCGATTGACCCGGGGGGCGTCGTCCTGGTGATAGGTGCATTTACATCGGTCGCCGGAACGCTGGGCCAGATTTCGAGCACGTTCGTCGCCGTCGATCAGCACACCACATTCCTGGATGACTACTTTTCGTTTCTGGCTATCGAACCGCTGGTGCCCGCCCCGGCCGACCCTCGCGCGATACCGAGCGGTCCGATCGACGGCATCGACTTCGACGATGTGACGTTCTCGTACCCCGGTGGAACCGAGCCGGCTATCGTAGGGTTGCGCCTGCACATACGGAGCGGTGAATTGATCGCGCTTGTCGGTGAGAACGGGGCCGGGAAAAGCACGCTGGTAAAGCTGCTCCTCCGTTTTTACGACGTCGATCGAGGGTCGATCCGCGTCGGCGGCGTTGACCTGAAGCACGTGGATCCCGAAGCGCTGCGCAGCCGGATAGGCGTACTGTTTCAGGACTACGCGAATTACGAATTGACGATCCGCGAGAACGTCGTGATCGGCCGGCCGAACGGTCCCAAGGATGACGAGCGTGTGCTAGAGGCTTTGCGGCGATCGCGCAGCGAATGGCTCGTGAAAAAGATGCCGAAGGGTCTCGATTCAAGAGTTGGGAGAATGTTCGAGGGCGGACACGACCTCTCCGGTGGCGAGTGGCAGCGCCTCGCGCTGGCGCGCATCATGTACCGGGACGCCGACATCTGGATTCTCGACGAGCCGACATCTTCGCTCGACCCGGAGGCGGAGGCGGGGATTTTCGCGGAGCTCAAAGAGAATCTCAGGGGGCGTATCGGTATCGTGATATCGCACCGATTCTCGACCGTCCGCATCGCGGACCGGATCGCGGTAATCGCCGATGGACGCGTGACCGAGCTGGGCACGCACGACGAGCTGCTGCGGGCTGACGGCCGCTACGCCCAGCTCTTCGAGCTGCAGGCCGCGGGATATCGCTGATGCGTCCTGTTCACATGGCTCAGAAGCGGACGCCTACACCGATCCGGACCTCGTTGACCTGGTAGGCGTTTCGCGCGTTGAGGGCGGACGCGACGCCGGTCGCCAGGATCTTCTTGTACCGGTAGCCGATGTCCAGCGCGAGCGGCCCACCCTGCACGACGACACCGCCGCCGGCACCGAGCAACGGCTCGGTCCGGTTGAGGAACGCCAGCCCTGCGTCGAGCACCGCATCGGTTCGTCTGCCAAAGCCGGAAAGCGAGGTACTCAGACGCGCCATGCCCGCGGTCGCCTCGGCATAAGGACGAACAACGGAATGCGGCGACGCGATGAACCGCACACCCGCTTCGCCGTACCACGCCGAGACGCGCAGGTCGACCGGGGTGAGGTCGAGCAGACCGAGGAGCGGCGGCTTGATATCGGAGAGCCGGCCCACTTCGCCGACGATCTGAATGTTGGGGGTGAGACCGGCGGCGACGCTGCCGCCGAACGTCGATGCCATCGAGGTTCCGCCGACGACGGAGGACGTGCCGAACGTGAAGCCGCCGAAGCCCTGCACCGATGTATTGGCGCCCTGCGCTCGCGCCGCCGCCGGAATCGAACACACGACCACGGTCGCCGAAAGGATCAGCAGTTGTCGCATGATAAGGACACTCCGGCGCTGGCATCTGTCGACGGAGCAACGGCGGTGCCACTTCGAACACGGAGAAATTTGCTGAAGAAAACCGCGGGCCGCGCCGGTCAGGCCACGGAGTGACGCCTCTGGCAGACATCTCCGCCATAAGGCACATCGGTCGCGTAACATATCGCCATGGACAACGTCTTAATCCGATCGCAGCCCTGCTCCGAGTGCGGCGCAGACGTGCTCTGGACGCAGAATGCCTGGATGGCGGACGGCATGGCCCACGCGGCCTATCGATGCCTGAACGGGCACGTCGTCGATCCGGCCATGACGAGACAGTGTCCCGCCTGCGGAGTGCACGACACGGTGGTCGTTGGCATGGTCGAGGGACGGCAGCAGTTCAAGTGTGCGAGATGTGGTGA
>JAIVJE010000110.1 GCA_020200195.1 Acidobacteriota bacterium
GTCGTCGACGGCATCCGCAGCGCGGTGCCAGGGCTCGACATCGGCGTGCGGCTGTCCGTGTTCGATGTGGCGCCGCACACCCGGGATGCGGTCGGAGTCGGCACGCCGGAAGCGCCGGCCTCCGGTTATCACGCCGGCTTCGGCGTATTGCGGAACGACGACGTGGGCGCGGCACTTGAAGAAAGCCGGGACTTGCTGCGGCTGTTGGAGGCACGCGACGTGCGATGGATCTGCGTGACGGCCGGCAGCCCGTATTACTGTCCCCACGTCCAACGTCCGGCGCTGTTTCCTCCGGTTGACGGCTACGAGCCTCCGGAAGATCCGCTGCGGGGGGTGGCGCGGCAGATCGATGCCACCGCTCGGCTCAAACAGGCGTTTCCGGGTCTCGTGTTCGTCGGGTCAGCGTACAGCTATCTGCAGGAATGGCTGCCGCACGTCGCCGAGTACAACGTGCGTCACGGCCGCGTCGACTTCGTCGGTCTCGGGCGCATGGCGCTGTCGTATCCGGGCCTGCCGGCAGACGTGCTCAGCGGGACCGCGCTGCGGCGGAAGTCGATCTGCCGGACCTTCAGTGACTGCACGACCGGACCGCGGATGGGGCTCGTCTCGGGCTGTTATCCGCTCGACCCGTTCTATCTCGCGCACCCGGACGCCATCCGGCTCCGTGACGCGAAGGCGCTGGCAAAGACATGACCCAGCCCGCGGTCGGCCACCGTCGCAGCCAGATCGTCGCCGTCGTGACCGGCTTCCTTGCACTGTTCTCGATTGTCGGGTACGGCCTGTATGGTCTGCCGTTCTTCTACGACTATTTCGTCCGTGATCTCGGCTGGACGCGGCAGCAGGTGACGTCGGGCAACGCGCTCAGCAAGTTGATCGTCGGCCCCGCCTTTGGGTTTCTCGCTGGTGTCCTGGTCGATCGTCTTGGGCCGCGGCGGCTCATGATGGCGGGCATACTCATGGCGGGCAGCGCGCTCATCGGGCTTGCCAGCGTCAGCACGCTGGCAGGCTTCTACTTCTTTTATTTTTTCAACGCGCTCGGTTACGTGTGCGGCGGGCCGCTGCCGAACCAGGTGCTCTTGTCACGGTGGTTCGACGCCGGCCGCGGACGGGCGATGGGCATCGCGTATCTCGGCATAGGCGTCGGCGGTGCGCTGGTGCCGCTGCTCGCCTATGCTTTGACGCAAACATTCGGGTATGGCGTCGATCGGCGCCGTCGGTGGCACGATGCAGAACCTCAAACTCTATCTCGGCCTCGACCGGCAGTTTCCCCAGGGGGAGATCGCCGCAATCCTGTCGCTGGTGCTGGTCGGCAGTATCGTCGGACGCCTGCTCATGGGGTGGCTGGCCGATCGCTGGTCGAAGAAGTACGTGATGGTGTTGATCTACACGATCGTGGCTGCCTCGATTCCGCTTTTCATCCTGGCGCCGACGCCTGGGCTCCTCAAGGTTTCAGCGCTCGTGTTCGGGGTCGGCCTTGGCGGAGACTACATGATCATCCCGCTGATGGCCGCCGAGCTGTTCGGTGTCTGGATTCTCGGTCGGCTGATGGGAGTCATCCTCACGGTCGACGGTGTGGCGGAGTCGGTCGTGCCGATGGCCGTTGCGACGCTGCGCGATCGCACGGGCAGCTATGGGCCGGGGTTTGCGGTGCTCGTGGCGCTCGCCGTACTCGGCGCCGCCGTCGTCAGTCTGATTCCTCGCACGGCGCGCGTCGTCTCACCCGCGAGGGCAGTGTGATGATCGGATCGCCAAACGGTCAGCCGCGGCCGCATTCGGAGGCGTATCGGATGTTCGACCTGTCCGGCCGCGTCGCGGTCGTCGTCGGAGGATCGAGTGGAATCGGGCGGGCACTCGCGCTTGGCCTCGCCGGGGCCGGGGCCGACGTCGTGGTGACGGCCCGCCGCGAATCGATGCTCGATGAGGTCGCAACCGAGATCGAACAATGCGGCCGCCGCACGCTGCGGGTCGCGTCGGACGTCTCTGACGTCGCGTCCCTCGAACGCGTGCGCGACGCCTGTCTGTCGACGTTCGGCGCGGTCGACATTCTCATCAGCGCCGCGGGCATTACCAAGCGTGTGCCGACCCTTGCAATGGACGAGGCAGATTGGACGCGCATCATGGAAACGAACGTGACCGGGACGCTGCGCGCCTGCCGTGTCTTCGGCGCTCCCATGCTCGCACGCGGCCGCGGCCGCGTGATCACGATCGCGTCGCTGACGTCGTTTGTCGGCCTCTTTGAAGTCGCGGCCTACACGGCGAGCAAGTCCGCGGTAGCGGGATTGACGCGTGCGCTCGCGGTCGAATGGGCCCGGCACGGCGTCACGGTCAACGCGATCGCCCCGGGTGTCTTCCGGACCGACATGAACACGGCGCTCCTCGATTCGCCTCGCGGTCAGGAGTTCCTGGCGCGGACCCCGATGGCCCGGTTTGGCCGTGTCGAGGAGCTGGTCGGCGCCGCCGTGTTTCTGGCCTCGGACGCGGCCAGCTTCGTCACCGGCCAGCTGCTCGTCGTCGACGGCGGCCTGCTCGCGAGCGGCGTCAACCAGTGAACGGGGTCAGAGCATGAACAAAGTGAGTATTCAAGACCTGACCCCGCGCGCAGGCGGCTACTATCGATGGGCGGTCTGCGCGCTGCTGTTTTTCGCCGCCACCATCAACTACATCGATCGGCAGGTCATCGGCATTCTCAAGCCCACGCTCCAGGCGCAGTTCGGCTGGAGCGAGCTCGATTACGGCGACATCGTCTTTGCCTTTCAGCTGGCCTATGCAATTGGGTTCCTCATCGCCGGCCGCATGATGGACCGGCTGGGCACTAAACTCGGGTTCGCGGTCGCCATTACCGTGTGGAGCGTCGCGGCTGCAGCGCACGCCGAGGCAGAAACGTTCGGCGGCGCGGCTGCGGCGTTGCTCGCGCTCGGCGGGATGACCTACTCCGCCTCGGTGGCCGGGTTCATCGTCGCCAGAATGGCGTTGGGCCTGGGTGAAGCGGGCAACTTCCCTGGAGCGATCAAGACCGTCGCGGACTGGTTTCCACGTCGTGAACGGGCGTTTGCCACCGGCCTGTTCAACTCGGGTACGAACGTCGGCGCGTTGGTGACGCCGATCGCCGTGCCCTGGATTACCTATCAGTACGGATGGTACTGGGCGTTTGTCGCGACCGGCGCACTCGGGTTCGTCTGGCTGGTGTTCTGGTGGTGGCTGTACGAGACGCCCGAAAAGCATCCTCGAGTCAGTGCCCAAGAGCTCGCGTGGATTCGCAGCGATCCGCAGGAGCCCACGAGAAACCTCCCCTGGTCCGCGCTGCTGCCGCATCGCCAGACGTGGGCGTTCGCCATCGGCAAGTTCATGACCGATCCGATCTGGTGGCTCTACCTGTTCTGGATGCCCGACTTCCTGAACCGGAATTTCGGCGTGGATCTGAAGTCGATGGGACTGCCGCTCGTGGTCCTCTATCTGGTCGCGGACGTTGGCAGCATCGGCGGTGGATGGCTGTCTTCATTTCTCATTCGCAAAGGCTGGACGGTGAACGCGGCGCGCAAGACCGCAATGCTCACGTGCGCGCTGGCCGTTGTCCCCATCATTTTCGCGGCGACAGTGCAAAGTATGTGGCTCGCGGTCGGACTCGTCAGCATCGCGGCCGCCGCCCACCAGGGGTGGTCCGCGAACTTGTACACGCTGGTGTCGGATACGTTCCCCAGGCAGGCGGTCGGTTCCGTCATTGGCTTCGGCGGGATGGCGGGAGCTGTCGGCGGCATGCTGATCGCGAAGGTGACCGCATACCTGCTGGAGTTCACCGGCAGCTACGTGACGGTGTTCTTCGTGGCCGGAAGCGCGTACCTTCTCGCGCTCGCGGTGATTCAGGCGCTGGTGCCGAGGCTCGAGCCCGTCAAGCTCGATTGATGAATAGAGTGGGATCTCAGCGCGCGATCGCGACCGGTTGTCCGGAGCGCGCAGACTCGTACACTGCTTCGACGAGCGCGAGGCTGCGGCGCCCTTCGCGGCCATTGCACGCGGGCCGCGTGTCGGTCCGGATGGCGTTGATGAAGTCTTCGAGCACGCGCCGGTGCGGCATCGAATCCGACACGGCAGGCGACGAAACGTTCTCCTGGTCGCCGGTGGCCGGCAGGGGAGAATCGGCAACCGTGCCGTCCCGCAAGTCGGCTGACGCCAGCCGATCGTGGTCGAGCACCAGCGTCCCGTTCGTGCCGGTCAGCTCGAGCCGCCGCGCGTAGCCCGGGTAGACAGAGGTCGCGGCCTCCAGCACACCGAGCGCGCCGCTTTCGAATTCGACCGCGGCAACGGCCGTATCTTCCGCTTCGATCGCATGCACGCGGGTGGCCGTGCGCCCATACACGCGCCGGACATCCCCGAAGAGCCAGAGCAGCAGATCGACGGTGTGGATCGCCTGATTGACGAGAGCTCCGCCGCCGTCGAGAGCCAGCGTCCCCCGCCACCGGGATGCCGCATAGTACTCCGGCCCGCGGTACCACTTCACGCTCGCCGAGGCGAGCACCGGGCTGCCGAGCCTCCCCTGGTCCACCAGGGTTTTCATGCGGCGCACGTCCGGCTTCAGGCGATCCTGGAAGAATACGCCGAGCTTCACGCCCGCCCGGTCGGCCGCCTCTATGAGTGCGTCCCCGTTGGCGGTCGTGATGTCCAGCGGCTTCTCGACGATGACGTGGAGTCCGTGTCGTGCAGCCGCGATGCCGTGCTCGGCGTGCAGACCCGAGGGGCTTCCGATCGCCACCAGATCCATCGGACGATGGCTCAGGAAACGATTGAAATCGTCGAACGCCGTCCCTCCGTACAGTTGCGCGAGCCGGTCGGCCTTGC
The DNA here is from genome assembly GCA_020200195.1 of Acidobacteriota bacterium. Lineage (GTDB taxonomy): Bacteria > Acidobacteriota > Vicinamibacteria > Vicinamibacterales > 2-12-FULL-66-21 > JAIVJE01. The sequence continues at coordinate 4,834 of JAIVJE010000110.1, forward strand.
TGCGGTTCTGGCCGTAGACGGCCGTGATCTCGACTCCGGGTATCGACCGTGCGGCGCGTGCGTGGGTATCGCTGATGCTGCCGCCACCGATGAGACCGACATTCATTCCTGCGTAGCGGCCGACGTGAACCGTTGGTACTCGCGCTCGATGAGTTCGGCGTTGGCCGCTCCGCTCAGAATCAACAGCCGGTGCCTGAACGTCACCGAGCGGCCCGCCTCCAGCACGAGATTCAGCTCAGTCTTGCCTTCGCTGAAGACTTTCTCCCCGAGCGGATTGGCGGCGAAGAGTCCGTACCCGCGCGCATGCCAATAGGTCGGGTACCCGGGGTTCTGCGGATGATCGAGGATCGCGAGCGTCACCGGCTCGTTGTTGCCGACGGTCCCACCGAGCAGCGTCCAACGCCCGCGCGTCCCCCAGACCGCATCGCCTTTCAACCCTTCGCTGCTCACGTACATGCCATTGACGCCGGTGTTGTCGAGGACCGGGACCGCGGTGGGGCGCCCGCCAGCGTCCGTGAACACTTCCGGCTTGTCCGCTGGCTGCTCCAGGCTGCGCGCGACGCGCAACCCGAGCACGCCTTCCTTGTTGTCACGGAAGACCACGCGCTCGCCGAGGGCGGTGAGCGTCGTGAGGCGGTCGACGCCGCGCGACTCGGAATCAGCGCGGAATATGAACTGTGTCTGCTCTCGCAGCAATGGTTTGCCATCGGGCCGCATCCAGTCCATTTCGACGACGAGGTGGGCGCTTCCCTCACCGCTCTTCGCGTCGACGATGCGTTTGTGAAGAATCGTCCCCATTTTCTGGGCCTGATCCGGCTTTATGGCGTCGGAGTTGTTCCAGAAATCCAAGCCGTTGACGTCGCCGTGGTTGAACCACAGCCCGACATGGTGCGGATGATCGACCCGTTCCCCTTTGCGCGGGTCCAGCGGGAATCCGCGGGTGACAAGCGTGCCCTTCGCCGTTCTGAGCGGGTACAACACGGGCTTCTTGAGGCTCGTCGGATAGATATAGGACGTGAACGGTTTGCCGTCGACGGTCACATCCACCC
>JAIVJE010000394.1 GCA_020200195.1 Acidobacteriota bacterium
AGAGATCGATTCTTGAATTCCTGCAGGGTGTATTCGCGCGATTGTGCCTGGTCCTTCTCGAACGCGGTCTCCATCGATCGGGCGAAGCCCTCGTCGTAGACGACAAGGTCGAGCTCTTCGTTAATTTCGGACGAGCGGGGATCGAGGTTTGAGGAGCCGAGCATCGAAAAGACCCCGTCCACGACCATGGATTTGCCGTGTATCATGGTCGGCTGATATTCGAAAATTTTGACGCCGCCCTCCAGCATTCGGCCATAGGCGGTGCGGCCGGCTGATTGTGTGAGCGGCTGGTCATGATGCGGACCCGGCAGCAGAAAACGCACATCGACTCTCCGTTGCACCGCTTTCACGAGAAGGTCCACCTGGTCGTCCGTAGGCGTACAGTACGGGTTCGTGATCCAGATCCGTTTCTCTGCGGCCGCGAAGCTGACCGCCTGCGCCATGGGCACGGGCGCGCTGGAAAAAGAGCGCGATTCGACGATCTGCGCTTTCATCTCTCCCGCCGGCGCCAGGGCGGGAAATTGTCCGGCTCCGGTCAATGTCTCACCAAAAGTTTTCACCCAGTGGCCCTGAAACGCCGCCTGTAGTTGCGTGACGACAGGGCCTTCGAAGCGCGCATGCGTGTCGCGCCAATGATTTTTGTCCTGCGCGTTCCCGCTCCATTGATCCGAGAAAGCGGCGCCACCCGTGAACCCTATTTTCCCGTCCACGACCAGAATTCGGCGGTGCGATCGGCGGTTGCTCCGGTCCATGCGCCAGGAGGCGATCGGATGGTAATAGGCGAACTTGCAGCCGGCGTCGGTCATCATCCGCACGTCTGAATTATCCAGGGACCAACCGGAGCCGACGCCGTCCAGCAGGACGCGCACTTCCACGCCGGCGCGTGCGCGTTCGATTAGCGCATCGCGGAATTCATGCCCCGTCGTATCCGATTTCACGATGTAGGCGGCGAAGTTTACCGTCTGCCGCGCGCCGCGAATCGCCTCCAGCATGGCGGGAAAGTATTGATCGCCGTTTTGCAGCAGCTCCACCTTGTTTCCAGCGATCGGCACCGGGTCCGCCAGAGCCAGAGCGGATCCAAAAAACTCCGGAGCGCTGACTGCAAACGTATGTTCGAGCTTGTACTCGAGTGTTTGCCGCCGGATGAAGAAGAGGCAGAAGATGAGGACAATGGTGACAAGGCCGAGCGTGAGCCCGATCCAATCGCCCAGCGTCAGCTTCCAGTAGCGTTGGCTGAGCTGTTTGGCGGCGAATCTGCGTCTGTGGGCCATCGAGGAGTGAGAGCTATCAGGCCTCTCCGGCGGGGACAAGCACCGCTGCAAAACTGCGTTTTCGGAGTGGGCGCAGAAGGCATGCGAGCTGCTCTATGAGAATTATAATGCTCTCGCTCTACCCCAAGCTGGGCCGCCGGATTTCGCCTGCCCCACCGCGGGGCCTGCGCGGAGGCTTTACCCTGGCCGAGATCTTTATTTCTCTGGCCGTGCTCGGCGTGATGTCATCTGGTTGCTACGTCGGCTTCAACGCGATCAACACCTACGCCGTCAGCTCGCGACTCTACAGCGAAGCGCTCACCGCCGCGCAAAACCAGACCGACCTCATCCTCTCGAAGGATCCCTTCGACATCATGGACGCTTACCTGACGGGCTCCTTTTCGCCGGCAGCGAACAAGATCCCGATCGAGCTTATGACGGTCGCCGAACTCGATGCGCTGGCCGCGTCCGGGGTGACATTTCCCACCGAGGCGCCGACGGCGCGGCCCGCGAAAACGGACCCGTATTACCCGTACTACCCTTACTATCGCTCAAGTACCGGGATGCCGATCCAAAAGGAGGCGTTCATCTACACCGACCCGACCAGCGGCAGGGTGATCGTGAAAGGGGTTCTCACGGCCACGATCACCGACAGCGGTGCGACGATGAATTTCGTCACCTCGGGCACAAAGCTAAATACCCGCAGGGCCACAGTCTCGGTGGATTACACCTTCCGCAGTCGCCGGTACCAAGTGGCGATGGACACCATGCGGACCGCCAACCAATGAAAACCAGTTACGTTGTGCGCACTTCCGAAAGCGGTTTCACAGTCGCCGAAATTTCGGTCGCGGTGGGTCTTTTCGGGCTGCTCGGGCTCGTGTTCTTCCAGGTCCTGCAGTCTGGCCTCACGCTTTCAGCCAAGAACACGGCGGTCAACGCTGCGCACGAAGAGGCGCGGCAGGGCGTGCTGCGGATGACACGCGACATTCATGCAGCGGTGTCGGTTCCACAGCTGCGGGGAATCGACACCAGCACAACTCCGCCCACCTACCCGGTGATCAGCTCGACTTTGAGCCCCAGTGCCTCCCCGAGCGCCACGCCGCCGACGGCAGCCGGTGTTTCCTTCCTCAACATCGCCTCCGGTCCCGACTACGTGTGGAACGACCCAAGCGGGGGCAACAAGATCATGATCAAAGATGGCGCCCAGAAGCCCATCCCTGGGATGCGGCTGATCATTCCGGCCTGGGGGATGGAGGATGACATCATCAAAGCCACCGGCGCATCCACCGTGAGTCATACAAACGTGTTCACCGTTCAGTCACTCGAGACGAACGTGAAAAATTCGAAGACGTACGGCGGCACGCTCTACGCGATCACCTACTATGCCAACCGAGTCATGTATCTGGTGGAAGGCGGCACGTTTGTCGCCGATGCAAAAGGCGATCATGTCCTCTCGGGCGGCGAGTATGTTCAGGTGGCGGCCGGGACTGGCCAGTACCGGTATGAGGGCGGTCAGCTGAATCTCTACATGATTCGCTCCACGTCGGAGAACGCATCCGTCGCCGGCACGCTCTACTGGAAATATGTCGCGACTGTCGCGCGCTATATCAGTAGCCCGAAGCCATTCTCAGTCCCGCTGAACCGCTACGGCGGGCCGGACAACAAGTACATCAAGGTCCAGCTCAGCGCGCGTGATCCGAAATCGACCAACCGCGGATACGTCGCGACTGCGTCGCTCCTCGACACCGATATCGATTACCGCTCGCGCCTGACCGTGTTCCAATAAGATGAAACGCTCCTCAACTCACCACGCCGGCAGCACGCTGGTTGTTACCATCTCTGTCGTTGCCGGCCTGCTCGTCCTGCTTGCAATCGCCGTCGAGTACACGACCCAGATCTCGCGGAACACGCAGCGAAGCCGCAAAACCGCCGTCGCGATGGAGATCGCCGACGGGCACCTCGAGTACCTCTTCACCAGCTGGCGCAATATCTATCGCACGCCGACTTTCACTTACTCGAACTACGTTGGCGGCACCGATTACTCACTCAGCGGTACAAACTACTTTTTCACCGCCAAGTACAATCCGGGCCCCGCCCCCACACCGCTGCCGAGTATGAGCCCCTCGGCCGCGCCGCCGCTGATCCCTCTGCCGCCCACGTCCAACTTTCCGACTGAGACGAACTACACCGTCGGCCAGTATCGCATCCAGGCCGTCGATCCGATGGTGAACCTGGACGCAAACGAAAACGCACTCGTCGAAGGCGGCAGCAAAGGTAGCGGGGGTTTTGTTCCCCTGCCCGCCAATGCGATTCCTCCTGGAGCGTACGGTCCCAACATCGGCCCTTACGGATACGCGTATCCCTACAGCTTCTACTACCTCGCGGCCGTGGACGTGGAGGTCCCGGCAGTGACCGGCAACGTCACCGCGAAAGTGCGCCGGATTTTCGAAAAGAAGTTCGATCTGCCCTGGAGCTATGGGCTCTTCTACGTCGACGACCTCGAACTACAACCTTCAGATTCCTTCACCATCACCGGCCCGATCCACACAAATGCGAGTTTGTATATCGGCACGAACAAGTTCACCGCTGCATCGCCGGTGTTTACCGCGCCTTCCGCATATCAGGTATCGCCTACGTCCGGCCGAGTCGAATACGGAGCCGACTATGTCAACGGTTATTCGCCGAAGGATCCTCGCTTTGGTGGGACAGTCACCGAACCGAATTTCGCCAAGAGCAACCCATCGCTCGCGCTCTCGGATTGCCCGCCATCGCAGGTCGCGGCCTACATGCCATTCGGCTGGAATCTCACCCTCAGCGCCGCTAACACGAACACCAATGACGACAGCTACCGCGAGATCGTGGAGCCGGCGTCCAGCTCCGGTGTTGGCACGGACCCGCTACAGGACGTGCGCTACTACAACCAGGCGAGGATCAAGATCGAGATCAAAGCCGATAATACCTGGAAGGTTTACCGGCCGGATGCGTTCGATCCCCGTAATCCTGCTAAAAACGTCCACTGCACGGCCACCTCGGACCTCGCGAATGACAAAGCTATTTACAACCTGGTCGTCAGCGCGCTCAACACCAATTTCGCGTTGTATGATTCGAAGGAAGGCGTCAACGTTCGCATCCAGGAATTCGACCTCAGCAAAATCCAGAAGGCGATCGATGCGGGGAATGGCATCTCAGGTGTGACGAGCGCAAACGCGGTGACAGGATTCACCTCCTCGAACGCGGTCATCTACATCGCGGATCAGACTCCTGCGTACAACTCGGACGGCTCGCGCAACGTCATCAGCAGCCCGCTCGCGAAGCTGGGCAGCAGCAACGTCAGCACCTCAGAGCGGGCCATCCGCCTAGTCAACGGCCATATCCTCCCGACCACAGGGCTTACTATCGTGACGCCGAACCCGGTTTACATCAAGGGCAACTATAACACCGGCGGCACGCCGCCTTCGAACACCACCCCAACCAGCAGCCCGGTAGTGAGCACCTACACACGCAAACCATCAGCCGTGATCGCTGACGCAATCAACGTGCTTTCAGGGAATTGGTCTGACGCGAAGTCGACATCGCAAATCACTTCCGGCGGCTACTTGGTAAGTAATCCGAGATCGGCGACGAGCACCACAATCAACACCGCTCTCG
>JAIVJE010000395.1 GCA_020200195.1 Acidobacteriota bacterium
GGATCCGTCGTCCCGTTTCTGACCAGGCAGACGATCGAGGCGCGAGTCTGGCGAATCAGTTCCCTGAGCAGAAACGCGCCAAGGAATCCGGTCGCGCCGGTCAACAGAATCGTGCGTGCCGCGGTCAGGTCACATGTGCGGCTGCCCATACGCGCCGGTACCACATCCGCGCGCAGCACCGCGTCCTCCAGCATCTGCTGGAAAGCCGCTTCGGCGCGTGAACCCGAGGATGAAGCGCCTTTCGACTCTCGATGACGCGCGATTTCATCTGCGAGGGACCTCAGTGTACGGCCGTCCGCGAATGCCTCGGGTCCGATGTCGACTCCGAACTGCGACTCGATCGCCGCTCCCAGCTCCACGGCCCCGAGCGAGTCCAGCCCCAGAAGCATCATCGAGACGTCCACGTCGACATCGGGGACAGGGAGCTGCAGACACTCGGCCGCGCGTGCCTGCAACGACGCGAGCACGTCGGACGCTGGCGCCGTGGTTGCTCCGGCGCTGGTCACAGGACGGCCTCAGCGAGTCCAGTCGGCAGCCCGGTGGCGATCGGCGTCCGCGTCCAGCGCTCGAGCGGCTCGAGAACGCCCGCGAGCAGCGCCGCGCGGCACGCATATCGCTGAAGCTTTCCGCTCGTCGTCTTCGGAATCGTTCCCGGATGCAACAACACCACGTCGTCCAATTGGATGCCGTGTGTCTCTGCGACGGCCTGGCGGATGTCGGCGATTGTGCCGCCCGTCAACGCGGCTTCGTATCGCGGATCGACCTCGGCGGCGAGCACGACGCGCTCACCCTCCGCTTCCGTGATCGCAAACGCCGCGCAGCAGCCGCTGCGTACGCTGTCGACCGTCGCCTCCACGGTCGCTTCGACATCCTGCGGGTGATGCTTCATGCCGCGGACGATCAACAGGTCCTTGATCCGCCCACTGACGTACAGCCGGCCGCCACGAAGAACGCCGAGATCGCCAGTCCGAAGAAAAGGACCCTTGCCGTCCGCGAGCCGCGCCGCGAACGTGTGGCTCGTTTCCGCCGCGCGCTGCCAGTAGCCGGCCGCCACACTCGGTCCAGAAACCCAGATCTCGCCTTCATCGCCTTCCGGACAAGGTGTGTGACTCTCAGGATGGACTATGAGAATGGTGGTGTCGTCGACCGCCGTGCCGGACGACAGCGATGGTCCGCTATCGGCTTCACCGGTCGATACCAGAAGCGTTGCTTCCGCGAGACCGTACGCCGGCCGGAAAGAGCTCCACCGAAATCCGCTGCCGGCGAACGCTTCCTGAAACGCTTCCAGCGTCTTCCGTTTCAGCGGCTCAGACCCGTTGAAGGCTATGCGCCAGGTCCGCAGGTCGAAGGAACGACGTTGCTCGACAGCAATCTTTCGTACGCACAGGTCGTATGCGAAGTTCGGCGCTCCGCTGCACGTGGCTTTGAGGCGAGACATCGCCTCCAGCCAGCGACCGGGCCGTTGCAGGAAGGCCGCGGGGGACATCAAGTAGGCAGGGAAGCCGCTGAAAGACGGCTGGACGACACCCTGGATGAGACCCATGTCGTGGTTGACCGGCAGCCACGAGACGGAGACCGTCGAGCGATCCAGATCGCCGGCCCTTGCCGCGCAGGCGAGGTTGTGCAGCAGGTTGCCGTGCGTCACGATGACGCCGCGCGGCTCACTCGTCGACCCGCTCGTGTACTGAACGAAGGCGACGGTGTGGCGTCCCGCGAGCGGCTGACGCCACTGCTTCGCAAGCGCGTCGTTGATGTCGTCCGTCGCCAGCCAGGTCGCGCTCTCCAGCGCTGGTACGATCGAGACGACCGCGTCCCGCCGCGCCAGGACCGCACGTGTCGTGAGCACCGCGGTCACACCTGCGTCGCTGACCATTCCGCGCAGTCGTCCCACCGTCCGGTCCATCCTCCCGCCCGACGGCGGATACGCGGGCACAGCGATCATGGCGGCGTACAGACATCCGAAGAAGCCGGGTATGAAGTCCAAGCCGGGAGGGAACAGGAGCAGGACGCGCGCTCCCGGCAGGAATTCCGACTGCAAGGCGGCCGCGATAGACCGGCTGCGTCGTTCGACGTCATTCCAGGTCAACCGCTCGCCCTCGCGTTCGCCGTCATCGAGAAACGCATAGGCGAGTTGTGTTCCCTGCACCGTGGCTCGCGCCTGAAGCTGATCGATCAGCGACCGCATCTGAGTTCCTCCTGGAAGGCAACGAACGACTCGCGCACCTGTTCCTTGTGCTGTACGAGCGTATCGACCCGCCACTCCGACGTGTGGACGACAGGCATTGTGTGAACGTGAACCGTACCCGGGCGGGCGTTGTAGCCGAGCCCGGGATCGACGTCTGCGGGGATCTCGAGAAAGAACGGCTGTATCGGCGCTCCGAGACTCATCGCGAGGTGGAACGCACCCTTGTTGAACGGGCCGATGAACCCGGTCGCGATCCGACCCCCTTCGGGACTGAGGTACACGGATTCACCGGTTCGGCGGAGGACTTTTGCCGCCCGCTGAAAGATGCGAGTGCGCTCCGCGGGGCGGCTCTGCGGCACCGTGAAGAACGTTCCCATCATCGTGCTGATGATGCCGAGCGGAACGAGCTTGTGGAGGAATCCGCTCAGAAAGAACCGACAGTTCGGCAGGCCGAGCGCAACCAGCACGAACAGGTCGAGCGTGGACGTGTGATTGGAAATGTAGACCGTCTGCGTTGAACCAAGGAGGCGCGGGCCGTGGCGCTGTATGCGGACACCGTACACGGCGAGTACCGCTCGGGCGATCCACCGCGCACACCAGCTGTAGGCGCGCCGTGCGCGGAAGAAGGTGACAACGCCGACCGGCGTCATAAGTGCCGCACCGAGCGTAATCACGAGTCCCGCCAACACCGCACGCACGTACGATTGCGCTCTGCGCCTCCACGCTCCTGCAGTAAGAGCAAGCGGCGTCGTCGCCGCGGTGACCGGAGTGCCGGTGCTCACGGGACCCTCCGGCAAACCACCGTCTGCATCGCCAGGTTCAAGCGCTTTTCGAACAGCAGCACCGGCGAGAGCAACACGTGGCCCAGGAAGTATGGATAGATCGCTTTGCGCAGGTTGAGACCGCGGCCGTTGAGCAGGCGGAACGCCGTACCCGTAAATAGATAAAAGTAAGCGGGGAAGGCGCCGTAAGGCAGATAGTCGACCACCTCCAGGCCCGCCTTCTCGACGAACTTGTGAAGCCGGTCGCGGTCGAGTAGCACCGTATGCTGGGGCGCCTGCAGGCCGGGCCAGCGGTCGCCGAACAGCTGGAAGGTGAGGCTGTCGAGGCGCGGGACTTCGATCACCAGACGTCCGTCCGGCTTCACGACCCGTCGCGCTGTCGCAAGACTTCGCAGCGGGTCGTAGTCGTGCTCGAGGAAGTGCCACATGGTAACGAGATCGAATTCGTCGCTCTCGAGCGGCGCCTCGTAGAACAGGCCGCAGTGGAATTCGATCTCGGATGCGAACGGGTGGGACGACAGGTCTTTGAAATCGAGCCCCACGACCTGTGACCCGTATCGCCTGCGGAGCCGTCGAAGGAAGCTCCCGACCGCGCAGCCGACGTCGAGCACCGAGCTGGCCGAGTCCAGCTGGACGTAGCGGGATGCGATCTCGTCCTTCCGCGCGTCCAGCTTGTCCATCGCCCTGGTATACGCCGCGGTCAGAACGCCCCAGTCCCGTTGTTTCCGATGTGCAATGTAGTCGTCGTCGTAGTAGTCGACGATTTCGTTGATGGGGATGCGCGGGTTTTGATACGCGAGCCCGCAGCAGTCGCACGTGACGAACCGGAAGGTGCCCGGTCTTCCCGTCAGGTCGTCCTGGGCCAACAGCATCGGTCGGTACGTACGCGTTCCGCAGTAGTAGCAATCGATCGTCTCGAAATGCGGCGCGGCGAATGGAGCAGCGGTTGCCGCAAAGCTCATGATTGGCCTCCCACGATGAACGCCAGCGCCGTCACTGCCACGCCGAGCAGCGGCGCCTCGACAGCCATTCGATGGACACGCCGCGGCGCTTCCAGGTCGTGCCACGCTTCGTACACACAGACCGCGAGGTAGAGAACCGTCAGCGTCAGCCATCCGGCCGGCGCGGTGACGACCCGGCTCGGACCACAGAGGATCGCGGCGAACGCCGGGTATTTGAGGAGCAACAGGTGATCGCGCCGGGCCGTCCGGTTGCCGCGCGCGCCGTACCAGGCGGCGAAGACGATCCACAAGGTCACCAGTAGCGCGACCGACGCAGCTGGACCGCCGGACGTGATCACGGACGCAAGGATCACCGCACCGATGGCGACGGTTACGGCGACGAACGGTGATGACGAATGTGCAGTCGAAAGAACACGCTTCGGATGACGGTGAGAATCGCTGCGACGATCCGCAAGGTCGTCCCAGATGCGGAACTGGCAGACCAGGGCGAACGACAGGAGCAGGTCGCCGAACAACGGGCGCGCGGTCCCCAGCATCGCAGCGGTTCCGCACACCAGGACCGCCGCCATAACGACGCGAGGGGCCAGCAGGCGTTCGCGAGCGTAGGGAAGAAGGTGTCGCATGGCTATCCCCCCACTCGTACGGTCCCGCGATCGCCGTCGACGCACACAGTCGCGCCATCAGGAATCAGTCGCGTCGCATCCTTGACACCGACGACCGACGGGATTCCGAATTCGCGGGCGATGATGGCGCCGTGCGACAGCATGCCGCCGCGTTCGATCACCAGACCGGAAATCAGCGGGAACACCGGCCCCCAGCCGGGATCGGTCTGACGCGTGACGAGGACGTCGCCCGGTTGCAGGCGCGATGCCTGCGTGACGTCCGTCAGGATGGCGGCGTGTGCCGGTCGCCGATTGCCAGCGCGACGCGCCTGAACCGCGTGTACAGCAGCGCCTGTTTGAGTCGCGCGCGTTCGCGCAACTGAATGGAGGACTGCGTCCATCGCAGCACGATTTCGGCAGGCACCGATTGCCGGAGGAAGGGCATGGCACGGACGACGGGCCGTCGGCGAAGCGCCGTCAGTACCCGCGCAGTCTCCGCGACGCGCTCGGACTGCTGCCGGCGCAGCAGGTCATGCGGGGACTCGGTGTCGAGCGCAGCGTAAGCACGAATGAATTCGATGAGCGGCGTCGGATCTTCCTGAAAGCTCGGGACCGTCAGCATGAGCTCCGCGGAACACCGGAAGCCCCACGTGTCCACGTAAGCGTCGAAAGCAGAGGCGAATGTCGCGAACCTGGGATCGGTGCGTATCGTCCGCAGCGCATCTGCCGACGCTGCCTCGGCAACCAGTGCGTGCAGCCGTTCGTCTGCCCGCACGAGCCGGGACAGCTCCCAGAGTCGCAGTGGTGGCATCCCGCTCACCAGCCCGGGGAGCGCCTTCAGAAGCGTGTTGTGCAGTGCCTGCTGATCGCGTTCGGGGAACGCGCGGGCCAGCATCTTCTGGAGAACGCCGTAACACACCATCGCGCCTGCATCGGCGAGTGACGCGTTCTTCCACCGGTGGCACCGGATCTCCAGGAAGCCCCGAAGGCATTCGAGCAGGCCGCGCCCTGACAGGCTGCCCAGGGCAGCCGGAGTCGTGCGCGCTGCATACTCATCGGCCACACGCTCGAACTCTGCGACGCGCCGTCTCACGAAAGCGTATTGCCACATCGTCTTCACGGCGATCACCGCAAGCTCCAGCCACTCGTAGACCCGGCGTCGGCCCGCTTCCTCGCGCGGCGGCGCCATCTCGGAGACGCCTACGAACCGGTTGAACGACTCCGCCAGATGGTCGCCGAAGGGCGCGGCGCGGAGCACCTCGTGAATGCTGCTCAGGTTGTAGTACATCCGTGCGCCGTGCACACCGATGATGTGGCGGAGCGGCTCCTCGATGGACATGAGGCGTCGTCGTGACAGTCCGAACGCCCGTCCGAGGTTCAGGAAGTAGTGGTAGTAACCGGCGGATGCGATCGAATACAGAAGCGGGCTGATCGGCTGCGGGAAGTTTTCGTTGACGTTGGCGTTTGACCAGAGGATGGTTCTGTCCGCGGCAGGCCGGGACGTGATCGGGCGTGCCTGCAGGATCCACATCCGGCCGGTGCGGTCGATGGACCATTCGATGTCCTGGGGCGCGCCGAAGGCCGATTCGATGACCCTCCCGAGACGTCTGAGCTCCTCGAGTCGCGCGTCGGTGAGGAGCAGGCGTTCGTCCTCGAATCGCTCGTCTGGCGGCGTCTCGAGGCTCCATCGCGAATGCTCGCGCGACATGGTCACGCGGCCCGGGTTCGCTCGACCGGACACCAGGTCTTCACCGAGTCCGGCACAGTACTCGGCCATCATGCGGTCGGCGCGACCATCCGGTGCTTCCGTGAACAGCACCCCCGAGACAGCTGCCTCCACCTGGCGCTGGACGATCGCTCCCATGCCGTTGAGGCGGATGCCGCGTGCGCGCTCGTACGCGAGCGCCCGTTCCGACCAGCGCGACGTGCGGCAGCGGAGCAGAGCGCTGGTGAGCTCCGCACGAGTGGTCACGTCGGGAATCGAATCCAGCTGTCCCGCGAATGACGCGGCAGCTGAGTCCTCGCCGACCGCGGAACTTCTCACGATCACCCGTCCGGAGGCCAGGCGCGCGTACGCGGAATCGACCGCCGGAACCAGATCGGGTGGCAGCGCCGCGCTCGACCGCCGGTCGTCGGGTCGGCCCTCGCGGCAAAAGTCGTCGAGCGCGGAATTCGTCAGGACGAACCCGTCAGGGACGGGCATGCCCAGGGCGATGAGCCGTTGGAGGTTGCGCGCCTTTCCACCGACCTCCGGTTCGAGCGTCGCGTTGACGAGCGGTACGCAGTAATCGATGCTTCGCATGGGATGCTCAGGCCGGCCGCGGCTTGATGCCAAGCCGGAACAGCAACACGCTGAACGCCCAGTGGATGAAAGGGCCGATGGCCAGGACGAGCGCCCAGGTCGGCCACGGCGTGGGCACGACAAGGCTGACCGCGACCAGCATGCCGACGCCAGAATCCAGCCGGTCCGCACTCAACTGCCACGGGGATGCCGTCGCACCACGAGACCCCGCGCCCGGCTCGATGCCCAGCCGCCGCTTTACAAACGAGTTGGGGAGCTCGCCGGCCATGAAACCCAAGCCGGCCCAGGCGCCGAGCGCCGCGTAAGAGGCGGGCGCGAGGGGCCACAAACCCGTGTCGACCGGCGCTCCGGGTACCGACGCGCTGAGGAGCGCAAAGACTCCCGCAACCGCCGGGATCATCACGACGAAGCCGCGGATCGTCTTGTTGTCGCCGAGCAGCCGCGTACCTCGCCACGTCAACCCGCCATCGATTGGGATGCCGAATGGCCGTGACCACCGGCTTGCAAACCAGGCGGTCTGGAGGAAACCGGCTGCGCTGAACGCGATCAGCAGAAACGCGGCACAGGCGCCAGGATGCGGGGTCATGGCGTCAGACGTCGAAACCGGATTCATTCCGGTTCTGGAAAAGGAACACTTCGCCAGGCACACGCCGCGCACGGCGCGTCCAGTCCCACCAGCCGATCTCGCCCCCCGTGCGATAAGGAATCCGCCGCAGTAGGTGGCCCGGAACGTACGGATACATGTGGTGCAGTTCGTGGGCGTCGAAGTGGAGCAGGAGAGCAGAGGCTGGCGCAGGCAACCTCAGCGATCGCGTAAACGCTTCCTGATCCATCGCGGCAAACGGCTTGACGGCGGTCCCGCCGCTGACCTGTTGCGGTACGTGCGTGTGCTGGCTCAGTAACAGCACGTCCTCGACGATGAAGCTCAGTACCAGCGCCGCGCCTGCGACCCTGACGAGATCGAGCGGTCCGACGACCACCACCAGACCTGCATAACCGAGCAACAAAGCGCCCATGTCACGCGTGATCGCTCGACGGGCGCTCGCGCGCGGAAACAGGGTGCGCAGCCGCGGAAGATTCCAGTAGTTGAGAACCCGGTAGGTCAGGGCAAAGAGCGGCAGCCAATACTTCCAGCAGAGATTGACGACCGCGCGTTCGACTCGACCGCGATGTCTCGGGACCAGCGTCTCAGTCGTCGGATCGAGATCCTGCCATCCCGTCCACCTGTGGTGACGGCCGTGCACGCGGATCCAGCACGCGAACGGAATGAGCGCAAAGAATCCGGCGACGCTGCCCGCGATCCGGTTCCACGCGCGCGTGCGGAATAGCGTGTCGTGTCCACACTCGTGAAGGAGGACGAACCACTGGACGAAGGCGGACGCGAGGAGCACCTGACCGGCGGCCCACGGCAGCAACCCGCCGCGCGCGGCAAGCGCGACGCCGGCCACCGTGACAGCAGCCGTCGCGGTCACCGCCAGAATGCCCACCGCGTTCGACGGTTTGAGGTGGACGAGATCTGCCGGTCGTGGGGTTCCAACTCGTGCCATATCGATCTCTCCGCCTGCTGCGAAGACGATATGGCCGCGGTATGTGAGGAGTCGTGAGGGGGCGCTGAAAAACTATGAAGTCAACGCCGGCACCTAGCGGCGCGCGGCGGAACCGACGACTTCAGCACCTGCCATGCGCACGTTCGAGTACTTGACGACCAGTTGTCCGTCCACCATTTCCACCGTGCGGTAGATGCGGGTCGGCGGGACCACGCCGGACGAGCCGGCCGTCGCGCCGCGAATCTTCGCCACGTAGTTGCGGGTCTCTTTGTAGGGCGGGACCTTGCCGTACTTCTCGACGGCTGTGGGACCCGCGTTGTAGGCCGCCAGCGCAAGCTCGACGTCGTGCGAGTAACGCACGAGAAGCTGCTTCAAGTACGCCACGCCGGCGCGGATGTTCTCCGCAGGATTGAACGCGTCGAGCACGCCGTACTCGGTGGCGGTCGCCGGCATCAGTTGCATCAACCCCATGGCCCCTTTGTGCGACCGGGCCCGCGGGTTGAATGCCGACTCCGCCTGGATCACCGCGCGTACCAGGTCCGGGCTGACGGCCTGCGCTGTCGCATGTGTTTCTATCAGGGTCTCGTACGCCGCGGCTTTCCGGCTGACCGGCGGCCTGGTGCTCCGCAGGCTGCTCGTTCTGGCAACGGCAAAAGTGCGCGCGGAAGGGTCCTTGGGCCGGTCAGACATGACCAGGTGTCCGGAGGCGTCCCGCCACGCATAGATCTGCGCGTCGGCCGGCGCAGGAATCGCCAGCATGGCAGCGCAAATCGCCGTAAGCGACCAGATCGCTCGGACGGTCATGGATAGTGTCTGAACCTGGCGGGTGCCTGGGATTGACAACACTCCCAACGCAAGGGCAGTGCCCTCGATCTATCAATGATTTAGGGGGATTTTGGAGGGCAGGTGTGCAGGAGTTGAACGACGAACTTACAGTTTTCGCAGCGATTTTTGCCTGTTCCTATCGGAGCAGCGTGGAGAGAACCTGAGAAGCGCGCGCCAGGAGCTCGTCGATCTTCGACGGATCGCGTCCTCCGGCCGCCGCGAAGGTCCCGAGCCGGTCGCGCAAGGAGTCCGACATGCCGCGGAGCGCTGCTTTTTCCAGACCCTCGACCCGCCTCGCCACGAGCTTCACACCGTCGACGTTCTGGGTATCGTCCGCGCGCCCCGAGCTCGCGCCACTGCCGCCCATGGCGAGCTTCATCTTGACCTGGTCGAGCTCACGCCCGAGTCGCTTGACCTCCGACTGCAGACGATGGATTGCGTCAAGGCTGTGTCCCGCGGTCACGTTCAGCGCGCCGAGGATGCCCTGCAGTGTCGCCCGCTGCTGCTGCATCAAGGCGACCGCACCCGCGCCGGTGAGTGCCTCGATGCGCCTGACCCCGGCTGCGACACCGCTCTCTTCAGTGATGGTGAAGAACCCGATGTCCCCGGTCGCGCGCACGTGCGTGCCGCCGCACAGCTCGACGCTGAACCCCGGCACCGATACAACCCGCACACGGTCGCCATACTTCTCACCGAAGAGCGCCATGGCTCCGGAAGCGATCGCCTCTTCGGTCGAACGCACCTCGGTCTGCACCCGCGCATTCCGATAGATCTGCGCGTTGACGATCCGCTCGATCTCGTCGAGCTGCTCGCGCGTGACTGCCGAGAAATGCGCGAAGTCGAAGCGCAGCCGGTCGGGCGCCACGAGCGACCCGGCCTGCTTCACGTGTGCGCCGAGGACCTGTCTTAGCGCCGCATGCAGCAAGTGGGTGCCGGTATGATTGCGCCTGGTCGCGTCTCTCAGTTCGGCGTTTACCTCCGCGGTGACGAGTTGCCCGCGGTGCAAGGCCCCTCGCTCGACGCGGACCACGTGAAGCCGCGGCCGATTGGCGCCCTGCCTGGCCATGCGCTCGACAGCGGCCTCCGCTCCGTCATTCGCGATGAGTCGTCCGGTATCCGAGACCTGGCCGCCGGCCTCCACGTAGAACGGGGTGGTGCCGATCGCGGCATAGCCGCGCGCTCCGGCGGTCAATTCCTCCTGCGCCCGTCCTTCTTCGTCGAACAGAGCGACCACCGGTGTCTCCTGGACCGTCGTCCCCTCGTATCCTGCGAACTGATCGCCGGCCCGCGCCAGCGCATTCTCGACGTCAGGCGGCGCCGCGATCGCGAACGCCTTCTCGGCCCCTTTGAACGCGCTGCCGGCCCGCGCCTTTTCGCGCTGTCCTTCCATCGCGCGCTCGTATCCCTGACGATCGATCGCGATCTGACGCTGGCTCGCGAGATCGTCCATGAAGTCGTAGGGAACGCCGAGCGAGTCATACAGCCTGAACGCGTCTTCGCCTGCCACGACGCGAGTGCCAGCCGCGGCCCGATCCAGCACCTCCTCGAGGCGCGGCAGACCGGCGGTCAGCACGGCATCGAACCTCTCCTCCTCGCTCCGGACAACCCTGGCGATGTCGTCCCGTCGGGCTCGCAGCTCCGGGTACGCGTCCTCCATGCCGCCGGCGACGACGTCGACGAATGTGTGGAGCACCGGTTCGGTGAGCCCCAGCTTCTTGGCGTGCCGCATCGCGCGGCGCATGATCTTGCGCAACACGTACCCCCGCCACTCGTTCGAGGGCACGACGCCATCGGCGATGAGGAACGTCATCGCGCGGAGGTGGTCGGCGATCACGCGCATCGACACGTCCGCCGGATCTTCCGCTGACGCACCGTAGGGCCTTCCGGCACGCGCCCCGATCGCCTGGAGGATCGGCGTGAACACATCCGTGTCGTAGTTCGACAGCTTTCCCTGGATCACCGCGGTGATCCGCTCGAGTCCCATCCCTGTATCGATCGACGGTGCGGGCAGCGGGTGCAGCGTACCGTCCGCCTGCCGCTCGAACTCCATGAACACGTTGTTCCAGATTTCGACGAAACGATCGCAGCTGCAGTCAAGTCCTCGGCAGACGCGGCCGGTGCGCTCCTCCTCGCATGGCACCTCGGGGCCGCGGAAGTAGTGGATCTCCGAGCATCGCCCGCACGGGCCCGTCTCGCCCATCGACCAGAAGTTTTCGGCCAGTCCCAGTTCGGTGATGCGCTCGGAGGGCACCCGCGTCGTCCAGATCGCATGCGCCTGTTCGTCGCGCGGGATGCCGGACTCACCCATGAAGATCGTCGGGTACAGCCGATCTGCGGGTAGCGCCCATTCACGCGTCAGGAGCTCCCAGGCGAACTCGATCCCTTCTTTCTTGAAGTAATCGCCGAACGAAAAGTTGCCGAGCATCTCGAAGAACGTGTGGTGACGCAGCGACGGTCCCACGGTGTCGAGGTCGTTGTGTTTGCCGCTGACGCGCATGCACTTCTGCGATGTGGCCGCCCGGGTGTACCCGCGGGTTTCTTTTCCGAGGAAGACGTCCTTGAACTGATTCATCCCGGCGTTGGTGAAGAGCAGGGTGGGATCGTCGCCGGGTACGAGCGGGGAGCTCGGCACCACGGTGTGGCCGTGCCGCTCGAAGTACTCGAGGAAGCTGCGGCGGATTTCGCGCGAGCGCATCCGTCTATTCTATCGAATCGTCCGGGCCGCCCAGTTTCCTGAGCGCGGCGGCAATACCCGCCGGCGTGAAGCCAAGGCGCATCAACTGTTGATAGAGTCGCGCCTGTTCGGCTCTGCCTTCCAGACGGGTACGTCCGCGCAGCTTCTTCTGGAGCGCTTTGGCGATGAGGGTGCGCTCGTCGAGATCGCCGAAGACCTCGGCGAGCGCTGCGGCGGCGACGTCTCCCGCGATGCCCATGGCGTGCAGCTCGCGCATGACGCGGAGCCGGCCACGGCCTTTCACCGTTGCGGCCGTACGCGCATACGCGCGCGCCACGCGGGCGTCGTCGAGCGCGTGGGTTTCCAGCAATTGAGCGATGACGGCTTCGACGTCCTCTGGCGAGTGTTCGCGATCGAGAAGGCGGGCGCGGAGGCCTGCCGCCGACAGCTCGCGCCGGCCGAGCAGGCGGAGTGCGTCCAGGTAGGCTACAGGCCGAAGATCGACTGATCGAAGGTCTGCATCCCGTACTGGGATGTGCCCGCGGCGATGGCGCCGTGGATCATCGCCGTCCTGTCCTTGTCGACGATGCAGTCGCGGATGAACGCGGTGGAGACCATGACCTCCACGGCGGCGACGCGGCCCGCTGCGTCGGCGCGCGGCAGCAGACGCTGGGAGATCGCGGCCTTGATGACGGCGGCGAGCTGGATGCGGACCTGGCGCTGCTGGTGCGGCGGAAACACCGCGATGATCCGGTTGATCGTCTCGGTCGCGTCGAGCGTGTGCAGCGTCGAGAACACGAGGTGACCGGTCTCGGCGGCCAGCAGCGCCGTCTCGACCGTTTCGAAGTCGCGCATCTCCCCGACGAGAATCACGTCGGGGTCCTGCCGCAGCGCACTGCGCAGCGCATGCGAGAACGAGCGCGTATCGACCGCGACTTCACGCTGATTGACGATCGAATGATGATCGCGGTGCAGGTATTCAATCGGGTCCTCGACCGTCATGATGTGCGCCGCGCGGGTCGTGTTGATGTGGTCGATGAGGGCCGCGAGCGTCGTGCTCTTGCCACTTCCGGTCGTGCCCGTCACGAGCACGAGCCCACGTTCCTCCTGCGCGATGTGCTTGAGGACCGGAGGGAGACCGAGCTCGTCAATGCTCTTGATGCGGGTGGGAATCACCCGCAGCACCAGCCCCACTGTGCCCCGCTGCTGGAAGACGTTGCATCGGAACCGGCCGAGCCCCGACACGCTGTATGCGAGATCGACTTCCTGCGCGGCGCGAAACTTATCTGGATGTTCCGGACCGAAGAGCGCGGTGGCCATCACCTCGGTGTCCGCACGATCGAGCCGTTTCTCTTCCGAGCAGACCCGGAGCGTCCCGTTCACCCGCATCATCGGGTAGCTACCGACTTTCAGATGGAGGTCTGACGCTCCGCTCGCGACCGCGGTAGCCAGGAGATCGTTGATGTGCACCTATCCGCGACCTACTTTGCCTGAGCCGACGCCGCTCCGGCGCCGGCGGCCTGCAGCGGCTCGCCCGGATAGACATAGGTGAGCCAGCCGTGCCGGTCGGGCGCTTCTCCGTGGATGACGTCGAAGAACGCCTGCTGCATGGCCTCGGTGATGGGCCCGCGACGGCCGTTTCCGATCGGGATCTTGTCGACCGAGCGGATCGGGGTGATCTCGACCGCGGTGCCGGCGAAGAACGCCTCGTCCGCGATGTAGAGCAGTTCCCGGGGCAGCATTTCTTCCTGCACCTTGAATCCGTGATCCCGCGCCAGCGTGATGACCGAGTTCCGGGTGATGCCGGGCAGAATCGCCGCCGTCAACGGCGGCGTGTACAGCACGTCGTCGCGGATCACGAACAGGTTCTGGCCGCTGCCTTCACTCAGATAGCCGAACGAATCGAGCGCGATGCCCTCGCTGTAGCCCTCGGTGATCGCCTCCATCTTGATGAGCTGCGAGTTGGCGTAATTGGCCGCGGTCTTCGCCAGGGTGGGGAACGTGTTCGGCGCGACGCGCGACCAGGAACTGATCCGGACGTCCACGCCGTTCTCCAGCGCATCGTTGCCGAGATACGCACCCCACTCCCACGTCAGGATCGCGATGTCGACCGGGCAGGGAAACGGGTTCACGCCGAGCGCGTTATAACCGCGATAGATTATCGGCCGGATGTAGCAGGCCTTGAAGGCGTTGGCGCGGATCGTCGCAAGCACCGCCTCGGTGAGCGTCGGCTGATCGACTTTCGGTTCCATCCGGTAGATCTTCGCAGAGTCGTACAACCGCCGCATGTGTGCGTCCAGCCGGAAGCACGCCGATCCTCGAGGGCTCGCGTAGCAGCGCGCGCCTTCGAAGACACCGCTGCCGTAATGTATGACGTGCGAGGCTACGTGGATCGTGGCGTCCGCCCAGTCAACGAGCGAACCGTTCATCCAGATCTTGCCGGAGCCGGTAAAGGCCATCAGCTACTCCTTTGCGGAGGACACACGAGGCGGGCGGTGAGCCGTCCTTAGGAGTCGAATTCTAGCACATGGGCTCGCGAGGTCTGCGCGTCCAATCCCCGTACGGACTGTCCCCGCTCTACTGCGACTCGCCACAAAAGGGACATCGATCGGTCCGCGCGTGCAGCGGCTTCCGGCACTGCCAGCAGAAGCGCGCGGGCAGCGCTTCGCGCGCGCGCAGGCGTGTTTGAATCGCATGCGGATCGTCACGTCCCGTGCGCTGGGAGGCGTCCGGTCTTGCCGGGGCGCCGGCCGGCGGTGTCCGCCGCGGACGAGCGGCCAGCACATCTTCGAGCAGATCCGTCGCGCGCTGATAGCGGCTGGTGACGTCGGGCGCCAGCGCTCGCATGATGATGTCGTTGATGGTCTTCGGAATAGCCGGATTCTTCAGCCGCGGCGGCGACACGAGCTCGCCCGACATCAGCTTGTCCAGGTCTGACGGCGCCGGCGCGTCGTAAGGCAGGAGCCCGGTCAGCATCTGGTACATCGTGATGCCCAGCGAATAGATATCGGACGCGAATACCGCCTTGCCGTGAAACTGCTCGGGCGCCATGTACGGCGGGCTCCCGATGACCGTCGTGCCGTGTGCGGCGATCTCCAGGAACCGTGACGTGCCGAAGTCCGCCACCTTCAACATATCGTTCTCGGTCACGAGGACATTGGCCGGCCGCAGATCCCGATGGATCACCCCCTGCCGATGGGCGTGATCCATGGCGTTGCAGATCTGACAGGTGAAATCGAGCGCGCGGTTGAGATCGAGCGCGCCCTTCTCGCCGATGATGTTCTCGAGCGTCTCCCCCTGCACGTACTCCATGACGATGAAGAAGACGTTGTCCTGCTTTTCGGCAGTCGTGATCGCGACGATGTTGGGATGGCTGACGCTGGCAAGGAGTCGCGGCTCACGCAGCAGTTCGCCGAAATCGAGTCCCTGCCGGTGCGGGACTTTAATCGCGACCTTCTTGTCGATCCAGGTGTCCTGCGCCAGGTAGACCGTGCCGAAGCCGCCGCTCCCGAGAAGGGCGAGAATTTTGTACTTGCCGAGAGTCTGGCCCTTGAAGAGCAAGGCGGATAGCTGATGATGGCTGACGGCTAACGGCCGATAGCTGACAGCTGACAGCTGAAAGCTGACCGCGGCAAGTATAACGCGGATGAACGATAATCCTCGGGTCATGTTGCCGCGCTTCCTCGCGCCCACTCTCGATCCGGACACGGGTGTTGCGGTGCTGCCGCCCGACGAGTCCCACCACCTGACCCGCGTCCTGCGGATCGCCGCCGGCGACGAAGTCGCGGTCTTCGACGGACGCGGCCATGAATTCCGCGCGCGGGTCCTGAAAGCCGGACGAGACATGGTCCGGCTCGCGCTGCTCGCGCCGATCGCGGCGATTCCCAATCCAACCGTTCCCCTCACGCTCGTTCACGCCGTGCTCAAAGGAGCAAAAATGGACGACGTGGTGCGTGATGCGGCCATGATGGGTGTCGCGAGAGTCGAGCCGATCGTCACGGCTCGCACCGGGGTCAAACGGGCGTCGTCATCGAAGCTGGCCGAACGCTGGCGTCGCGTCGCGATCGCGTCGGCGAAGCAGTGCCGGCGCGCCACGGTGCCGGAGGTGGTCGCCGCCCGGTCGCTCGAGACCTGGTTGTCGTCGCCGAAGCCGGCGGTGAGTCTGCTGTTGGTTGAGCCGTCGGCTGCCGCGGGGGACGAGACGTCGTTGCGGGCGTTGCAGGCGCGGGAGACACCAGCGTCTGCGGCGGTGATGATCGGACCGGAGGGCGGCTGGGCGCCGGAAGAACGAAAGGCGGCAGTGGCCGCCGGCTGCCTGCCCGTCACGCTCGGCTGGCTGACGCTCCGCGCCGATGTCGTCGCACTGGCGGCGGTCGCCGCCCTCAGCGTCGTTTGGGGGGATACACAGTCGTAGCGTCCGGCTTTAGCCGGACCACATGATGGTGGCGGCATTCGTGGGGGTCCGGCTGAAGCCGGACACTACTGATGTCCGCACTGACGCCGGACACGACTGATGTTCCGCACGGAGGGTTCCGCACGGAAGGTTCCGCCATCGTGCGGAACGCTTATCTACGTCCGCGAGAACACATAAGCCCACCAGCCTGCTTCCTCGGCCGATTCCGTCAGCGACAGGTACGGCGCGAAGGCGCTCCCGACGATCGCGCGCTCGTCTTCGGTAAAACCGGCCACGACGAGGATGCCCCCGGGGCGGACCAATGCAGACAGTTCCCTCGCAAATCGCGCGTGCGCCGTCCCAGTCAGGTTCGCCATCACCACATCCGCAGGCAACAGTGCACCTTCTGTGAACTCGCGGACATGCGCGTCCACCACACGCGAGACGTCATTGCGCGCGATGTTCTCGCGTGCGTTCTCGATCGCCTCGGGATCGTTGTCGACCGCCGCAACCGCCCCCGCCCCGAGCTTCGCCGCCGCGATCGCGAGGATGCCTGAGCCGGTCCCGACGTCGAGTACCGTACGTCCGGTGATCTCGCGCCCTTGCAACAGCACCAGGCATAACCGCGTCGAC
>JAIVJE010000111.1 GCA_020200195.1 Acidobacteriota bacterium
GCTACGGCTTCGAGTACGCCGCGATGATGGAAGCGGGCAAGGCCGTCACGCCGTTCACGTTCGACCGCTACGACACCTTCGACTGGTATCTGAGCCTCGGGTCGCTCGCGAACGTGAACGCGAAGCACCTGCACGGAACGATCCCGACGTGGAACGACTACGTGGCGCACCCGGATTACGACGAGTTCTGGAAGCGCCAGACGATAATCCCGCACCTGACGAGCGTGAAGGCGCCCACGCTGAACGTGGCGGGCTGGTGGGATCAGGAAGTCGTGGAGGATCAACGCTTCGTCGACGATCGTGCGGACGTGCTCAGCTGGGAAACGGCGCCGCTCGACGCGGACTTGACGATCGCGGGAGAAATCGTTGCGCACCTCTTCGCCTCGACGACCAGGAGCGACGCGGATTGGATCGTGAAGCTGATTGACGTGTATCCGGAGGAGTACCCGGCGAACTGGGAGCTCGCGGGTATCAGTTGATGGTGGCGAATGAAGTGTTCCGCGGACGCTATCGCGCGAGCTTCGAGAAGCCGATGCCGATCGAGCCGGGGAAGGTGGTCGAATACACGTGGAGTCTGCACACGCAGGATTACACGTTCAAGAAGGGGCACCGCGTCATGGTGCAGGTGCAGAGCACGTGGTTTCCCCTCATCGATCGGAATCCGCAGACCTTTGTGAAGAACATCTTCGAGGCGAAAGAGAGTGACTTCAAAGCTGCAACCCACCGAATCTACCGCTCGCAGGAATTTCCGTCTCGCGTGGAGATTCCGGTGGTTCACTAATCTACCGCGCTCGAGGCAAGGTTGAGTCGACGGTTCACTTGAGCGCGTTGAACGCCACGTTCCCGATCGGGTACCTGCCCAGAAAGTTGTTGGTCGTCGCGTAACGGATCTCCAGCTCGATCGTCGGGTCGAGCCGGGTGAGCTCGACCAGGTCCGGCTCGCGGGACTGTTGCGGAGTCCACATGTCGTCAAGCGTCGACGGCTCGAGGCTCCCAGCGCCGCCTTCACGCAGCTCGCCAGAGCATCGTCACGTGCCAAGGCGGTTTTCTTTCGCGCTATTTGGGAAAGGGCGAGCTGTCAAAGTAGATGTCGAACGACGTGATCTTCCCATCTCGTACCCCAAACACTTCGGCAACGTCGCTGCCGAATGCGGGGCCGCCGGGGGGGTGCAGCTGGTAGCCCAGGTGCGCGGCCATCACGTCACGCGTACTTCACGCAGGAGGTATCCGGCGGTGCGCTGCGGCACGTCGCGCAAAGACAGATCCTCGACGAGCGCCGCGAACGTGCCCACGCGGCGCGCGAGGATGCGGATGACCTCGGAAGCGCTGGCCGGGTTCCGACGCAGGCTGTCGAGAAGCGCCGCCCGGGGGACGAACAGTACGGTCGCGTCCTCGGCTGCCACTGCGGACCCGACGTACCCCTCGCCATCGAAGACCGGAACTTCCCCGAGCGTCATGCGAAGGCGACTGGCGTCCCTCCGGCGGAGGCGATCGGACTGTTCACCAGGTTCCCGGTCGGCAATATGATTACCGTCCGCGGGCAGAGAATGGCAGCCGGTGACTTCAGCGCGAGCTTCGCGATGTCGATGGCGCGGAAGGACATGCGGCTGATGCTGGAGACGGCGGCCGGACAGCCGCTGACCGCGCTTCCGGCGATCGCCGCCAGGATGGATGCCGCCATCGCCCGGGGCCACGGCGCCGACGACCTCGGCGCCATCGCCGCAGACATCATTGTCAGGTAGTGTTCTTATGCGCTGCGCCGTGACGATGGTCTTCGGGCATCCCGAATCGACGCGCGGTCTCGCCTTCGAAGTCGAACTCCACCAGGACCGCCGGTTCGGTGCCGACGACCCACCCGTCGTGCCCCGGCTCGATGGCGACCACCTGCGGGGCGCTGAACTCGAGGCGGCACCCGTCGGCGTATTCGATGTGTATCTGGCCGCTGACGAGGAATCCCACATGCGCGTGCATGCAGAAAGCCGTGCCGACGATCCCCTTCATATCCTTTGACCACCTGAACCCTGGATGGTAGATCACGCGCTTCACCCGTCCACTGCCCGCTCGCGCGACTTCCATCTGAACGCCGCCGACTTCGCGGCGGTCCGCTCCCTTGACCGGTGCGAGGAGTGGATCGCTGGCACTCATGGTGATTCCTCCGTACGGCATCAGAAGGGGGTTGACGTTTCTTCGCGCGACGCGCGGTTGACGGTCGCGACGGATTGTAACAGACGGTCTTTCATCGCGGACGCGGATCGGTAACATGGTGCAGATGGCTCATCCAGAACAACCTGAGAACCCCGAGTCTCCTGCGCTCGGGACCTCCGCGACAGCCGAAGGGCGGCGCCTCGAGGAGGCACGACTTCGAACGGCGCACTGGAAGCGCCGGGGTCCATATCTGAGCGAGCGGGCGTGGGGCAGTGTGCGCGAGGACTACAGTGCCGCCGGGCACCCATGGGAGTACCTGCCGCACGACCAGGCGCGGTCGCGCGCCTATCGCTGGAACGAAGATGGCCTTGCCGGGATTGCGATCCCCACTGGCGGGACCTGATTCTCTTTCACGAGTATTTCCACGGCGACAACGGCACCGGCCATGTGCGTTGAGCACGACTTGGATCGTGCGCCAGCGGATGCGTCCTCCGCTCAGCCACACCAGCGCACGCAGCCGCTGCGGCAGCGTGCGCACGTCGAGGAGCTCACCTGGCGCGAGCGTGTTGAAGTCGCCGGTCAGGACGTGCAACCCGTGCTGGTGTCGCTGAATACTCTTGAGCAGCGCGCGTAACTCGAAGACGCGACGCCGCTCCGTCCAGGCCGCATGAACGGCGCTCAGATGCACGCCGAACACCCGTACTTCACTCCCCTGCGGCACGATTTCCAGGAAGGCGTGCCTCGACAGGCGCGGCCGATGCCATTCGTAGTGCGCGACCGACACGCGGCTCATGAACGCGAGCGATTCGCGTGGACGCGAGGCCCATTGCGTCATGCCCGTCGCCGCCGCCAGGCGCTCGATGACGACAGGACGCGTCGCTTCCTGGAACACGACGATGTCGGGGTTGACACGCCGAATGACGACACTCAGCGGCTCCTCACGGCCACCGCCGCCGTAACGGATGTTGTAAGTGAGGAGCCGGAGATTCACTCGCTGGTCGGTTTGGGAATCAACGTGTGGTACGGCTGTCCAAGCAGCTCCCCGCGGAGGTACATCACGAAGTCGCGTGTCGCCTGAATGTTGACCGGGCGACCCACCATCGCCATCAACTTTTCGCGCAGCGGCACCAGATCGGGTGCGATGTCCGGATCCTCTTCACTGAGCGGACGGGAGTGCACGCCGGGCACGAAGAATCCTGTGACTTTGAACAGGGCGATGACTTCGTCGCCGACAAGCGTCAGGTCCAGATCGCTGGTGCCCGGGCCCTCGGCGTCGAACGGCGCGCCATCTTTCCACCGCACGCCGGTCACGGCACTCCCCCGAAGCACCACGCCCGTGCCCTCGGGGATCGCCTCGCGCACGAAGCGGCAGAACTCCTCGTAGCGCGCGGCATCTCCGCCAAAGGCGAGTCGTGTGACGATGTCCCGTTTCTCCGCTTCGGTGAGTTCCGCGGGATCCGGCTTGTGGTCGATCGACTCCTGCTCGAGCTCTGCCATGGCGTGTGTGGTTCCTCGGCTGCTCTCATGCACCCCGCGAGCCAACCGCTTACCGGGCCTCGATCACACTGAGCGGCGACGGTGTCGGCACAACGCGCGTCAGTTCGAAGCCCGCACGCTGAAACAGCGTGCGGAACTCCGCTTCAGTCCGTTCGCGGCCGCCGGTCATCATGAGCATTTCGAGGTCGATCAGCTTCCCGAAGTCGGGTGCATTCCCCGGCAGCAGGACGGACTCGAGCAGGATGACACGCCCGCCCTGGTTCATCGCGGACCTGATGTTCCGCAGGATCGTGATCGCCCGGTCGTCATCCCAGTCATGAAAAATGTGCTTCATGATGTAAGCGTCGCCGCCGGCAGGCACGGCTTTGAAGAAGTCGCCGGTCGCCGGCATGACGCGGCCTTCTACACCGAGCTGGCGGAGGCGCGGAACCGCGCCGGCAATCACATGGTCAAGATCGAAGAGGACGCCCCGCATCGCCGGATACCGCTGCAGGATGGAACCGAGGACCTGGCCGTGGCCGCCTGCGACATCGACGAGCGTGCCGATGCCGCTGAAGTCGTAAACCTCCAGCGCGGCCGCAATCACGGATGTGCTGAAGCCGGTCATCGCGTTGTTGAAGATCTCTGACAGCTCAGGATTGGTCCGGAAGAAGTCGAACACCGGCACGCCGGTGGTTTTTTCCACCGCCGGCTGCCCCGTTGTGACCGAGTGCATGGCGTCCGCGTACACACGGAGGTGGAAAGGATCCGTAATCCAGAGTCCCATGTCGTACAGAGAGTCAGGAATCCCCGTCCGTATCGTGTTGGAGGCGGCGTTGTTCGCGAAGTGCCGCGGTGATGTTTCTTCGAAGATGCCGACGCTGGCCAGCATTCGCAGAACGCGATACAGCGCGTCCGCGTTCACCGCGCCGGTACTGGGCGATCCTGTCGCACGAGCAAGGTCGTCAATTGAGAGAGGTCCGCACGCGAGGTGATCCGCTACTCGGAGCTTGACCGCCGCGTACAGCGCGGTCGACGCAATGTAACCGAGAGCGACCTGGAAAACATGTCTCGATGCCGCCGCGTCCGGCGGCGCAGAGATTGGGGCTGACGTCGTTTCCAACGGAAGTCCTCCTTGACTGATCGGCGGGCCACCGATTGCCGGTCAGTTTATCGCAGCCGCCCCGCCGTTCAGAGTCGCGCGTACCGGGACGATATAATTTGTCGCGCACTACGGTTCCGCCGCAGTCGATCGCCACACCGGCACCGTGGTCATCGCGTCTGCGACATGCGTGCTGCAGGCCGGGATCGAAGGGTTTCCGGCGAAGGACCTTCGCGACATTCAGGCGATCGTGGTGCCCGGCAAGGGTGTCGCGGCGGCGCAAGCGAGCGTGGATCGGACGCGTGCGAATCAGCGGCTCATATTTGCCGAGCTCCAGAAGGGCACGGCGCCCCAGACCATCATCGCGCTGCTTCGCGAGGATCCCGACATCGCCAGACTGCAATTCGGCATCGTGGACATGCAAGGACGCGCGGCGGGGTTCTCGGGCGACAAGAACGGGGCTGTGTCGCGTGATCGTCAGGGGGAAGTGACCGGCGCCGGAATCGCATACTCCATTCAGGGAAACATCCTGGCCAGCGAGGACGTCGTGACCGACGCGGTGCGCGCCTTCACATTTGCCAGCGGCGATCTCACGGACCGCGTAATGGCTGCCATGGAGGCTGCCGACGCCAAGGGAGGCGATCGCCGGTGCTCCTGCGACCGCGGGCCAAAACTCGAAGCGCCCTGCACCGCGAAGACGGCGCACGTCGCCTACCTGCTGCGGGCAGACAAGGCCGACCACAGCGGCGAATCCTATAGCGATGGGCAGTACGGCCTCTACTTGAGCGTGACGGATCGAGACATCGCGAAAGACGAGGATGCCAATCCGGTGCGAACGCTCCGGATGCGATATGACCGGTGGAGGAAAACCTCGCGCCGCTAGCGGTCTCGGTTGCTGAACCTCGCCGTCCCCGCGACTTGACACGCCGCGCCGCTTTGTCCTAACCTTCGCTTTGTCTGCACTCGCTGCAGACGTTTATCCAGAGTGGCTGAGGGAACAGGCCCGAGGAAGCCACAGCAACCAGGCGCGAGAGCCCAGGTGCTACTTCCTGCCCGATAACCGGGAGAGATAAAGCCTCGGCAGACCGTTTCCGGTCTCTGAAGTATCTCCACTCCCTAGCTGTTGCGGATCGTGCCGCGCGTCACGTCGTGTGACGGCCCTGCACGCAGATTCGCACGAGGAAACGGCGTCATGATCACGCTCGTCCACGAAGGGCGCACCGTCGAGTCGGCTGTAACGCCGGCCCCCGGGGAGCTGTCGATCGCCCTTCTGGGTCTCGGGAAGGTGGGCTCGTCCGTCGCCGCCCTCGCGCTCGATCCACCGCCATCGCTGACCCGCCGCCTCCGCATCATCGGCGCACTCGTCCGCCGCCCCGCCCGAGAGCCTGAGTTGAACGGGCTCGTGGCGCTGACGACGGACGCGGTCACGCTCCTGGAATCTCAGCCGGACGTGGTGGTCGAGCTGCTCGGCGGGGTAGAACCGGCACGCAGCCTGATCCTGGCGGCGCTCAATGGTGGCATTCCTGTCGTCACCGCCAACAAGTCTCTGCTGGCGCGACATGGCGACGAGCTCCTCGACGCCGCTGCCCGGACGGGGACTCCGCTGCGTTACGAGGCAAGTGTGATCGCGGGCGTTCCTTTCCTTGGCACGTTCAGCCGGCGTCCCCTCGCGTCCGACGTCAGGCGCATCACAGGGATCGTCAACGGTACGAGCAACTTCATTTTGTCGACGATGACGAGTGAAGGCACATCGTTCGCCGATGCGCTGACGCACTCGCAGCGGCGCGGGTTCGCGGAGCCGGATCCCTCGAAGGACGTGGGCGGCATCGACGCCGCCGAAAAGCTGTCCGTGCTCTTGCGGCAGTTCGGCGGATGGAGTGTTCACCCCGATGCGCTCGACGTGAGCGGCATCGACGGTCTGACGGTCGAGGATTTGCGCCAGGCCGCCGTCTTCGGCGGTGCTGTCAAGCCCGTCATCCACGCCGAGTGGACCGGAGACGAGGCAGCGGCGTTCGCGGGGCCCGCGTTCGTGTCCGGCGCGCACCCGCTCGCGCGGATTGACGGAGTCCAGAATGCAGTCTGCCTGGTGGGCAGGTCGGGCGAGCTCTGCCTGGCTGGACCCGGTGCAGGACCGGACGTCACTGCCGCAACGGTCATCGACGACGTGCTGGAAGTGGTGGACCAGGACCGCGAACGGCAGCATGCGGCATACCGGGGCGCGCGCCGCCCGAGGCTGACCGAAGCGGCCACCGGGTGGTTCGTACGCGTCACCGCGGAAACGAAACTTCCTGATGGCCGAGACGTTTCGGATCTTCTCAGCGCTGACGGCGTCTGGCTCCGTCGCGTGTCGGACCGCGGCCGCTGTCGCAACGCGACCGCTCAGTGGTTACTGACGTACCCGTGCTCACGGACGCGTCTCGATCGAGCACTTCTGGCGCTCTGCGCCGCCGCGGGCTGCTCGACCTTCGCGATTCGCGCGCTGGAGGGTTCTCGTGAGTAGCCCGGCCCCATATCCTGTACCGACGCGAGTCACATCGCTGCCCGACACCCGTCGCTTGTCGGTGATCAAAATCGGCGGATCCGTGCTGACGGGCCTCCAGGCCTATCGTTGCGTGGCGGCATTCCTCGCCGAACGCGTATCCGAGCGGCCCGACGAGGCGTTAGTGGTCGTCGTGTCAGCAGAGTTCGGTTTGACTGACTCCCTGCTCGAGACGGCACGCGACTTCGCGCCCGAACCCGACCCCCGCACGCTCGATCTGCTCTGGTCGACCGGCGAAATCCGATCGGTGGCGCTGCTAGTGCTGGCGCTGCAGGTAGCAGGCGTTCGCGCAACCGGCGTCAGTGCGCACCAGACGGGTCTCGTCGAGCCAGGCACGCGGACCATTGCCGGAGGCAGTGAGCTGCGCGCGCTTCGCTTGCGCGCGGCGCTCTCGGGACACGACGTCGTGGTGGCGCCAGGGTTTGTGGCTCGCGGCCAGGGGGACGCGCTCGTTTCGCTCGGACGGGGCGGATCGGATCTTACGGCGGTGCTGCTGGCCGCTGGCCTCGGTGCGGCGAGCTGCGAGCTCGTCAAAGATGTGGCTGGGTACTTTTCCTCAGACCCGCACGTCGATTCGCGCGCCAGGCACCTGCCGAGCCTCACGTTCGCGCGTGCGCTCGAGATGTCCGACGAGGGATGCGACCTCGTCCAGCGGCACGCGCTGGAAGCGGCGCGCGACCGTGGCATGCCTTTGGTCGTGCGTGCGCTGCAGGCGCCGGAACACACGGTTCTGTCGTAATGGGCCTTGGGGCTTGGGCCTTGGGCGGTTCAGTGGTTGTAGTGTCCGGCTTGAGCCGGACCCGAGCGTAAGGTCAGTTGTAGTGTCCGGCTTCCGCCGGACCCGAGCGTAAGGAGAGAGAGATGGAGTTTGCAACGCGGACGATTCATGCAGGGCAGCCGTCGGAGCCGGGCACCGGTTCGCTGATCGCACCGATCTTCCAGACCTCGACGTACGAGCAGGACGCGCCGGGCTGTCACCGCGGGTTCGACTACTCGCGCACGAACAACCCGACGCGCGCACGGCTGGAAGCGGTCCTGGCGGACCTCGAGGGCGTGCCTCACGCTGCCGCATTTGCGTCTGGGCTGGCGGCCGAGAACGCGATCCTGCAGGCGTACCTGACGCCCGGCGACGAGATCGTCATCCCGCAGGACGTCTACGGCGGCACCTACCGGATCCTCAACAAAGTCTTTCAGCCGATGGGGTGCGTAGTCCGCCAGATCGACATCGGCGACACTGCGGCGTTCGAGGGCGCCCTGAACTCGCGTACGCGCCTCGTCTGGATCGAGTCGCCGACGAACCCGCGTCTGCTCGTGTATGACATCGCGGCGGTCTGCCAGGCTGCCCATCGCCATGGTGCGCTCGTCGTCGTCGACAACACCTTCGCCACCCCACTGTTTCAGCAGCCCTTCGCACTCGGCGCCGACATCGTCGTCCATAGTGTGACCAAATATCTCGGCGGGCATTCCGATCTGATCCAGGGAGCCGTACTCGCGAAAGACGAGGCGTTGTTCGAGCCCGTGAAGTTTCTCCAGAACGCGACCGGCGCAGTACCGTCGCCGTTCGACTGCTGGCTTACGCTGCGTGGGCTCAAGACGCTCGAGCTGCGGATGCAGCGGCACGCGGACAACGCGGAAGCGATCGCGGAGGCGCTCATCGGCCACCCGCTGGTGCAGCGTGTGTACTTCCCGGGGCTGCCTACTCATCCCGGGCACGACATAGCACGGCGACAGATGACCGGTTTCGGTGGCATGGTTTCCTTCGAGCTGGCTGGAACAGTGGATGAAGTGGTCTCGTTCGTCTCGTCGCGACGTTTCTTCGCCCTCGGCGAGAGTCTCGGTGGCGTGAAATCACTGCTCTGCCACCCGGCGCGGATGACGCACGCGTCGATCCCGGCGGAAGCGCGCGCGGCGCTCGGGTTGTCCGATACGCTGGTCCGCCTGTCCCCCGGCTGCGAACATCGCAAAGATTTGGTGGCTGATCTGCTCGAAGGGCTGGCGACGCTGCAGCAGGCGCGCGAAGCCCAGGTCGTGCTCGCGTGAGCAATCCCTTACTCGGCGCAATGGCCGGTGCTGCGGGCGGCCTGGCGGGATCGTGGGCGATGGTGCGGTTTCAGCACGCGATCAAGGTGAATGGGTGGGACGGCGACGGCGGCCACCACCAGCACCACCGGCGGAACGCGCTCCCTAACGATACGGACGGCACGCTCCCCGACGAGCCCGCGTCAATGCAGGTCGCGTCGGCTGTATCCAACGCACTCACCGGACAGCCGCTGGACGAGCCCACCAAGCAGGATGCCGGATCGG